>JAYPKL010000003.1:0-55920 GCA_038128845.1 Candidatus Woesearchaeota archaeon
TAAGTACATTTTTACATGAAATTCCAATGGAATTAGCCGATTTTGCACTTCTAGTTAAGTCAGGAATGAAAAAGAAAAAAGCATTATTAATTAATTTTATTACTGCAATGACTGCAGTTTTAGGAGCTTTAACTGCAATTTATCTCTCTAGTTTTGTACCTAATATTCATAGAATATTATTGGCAATAGGTGTTGGAAATTTCACTTATATTGCATCTTCAGTATTAATTCCGGAGTTATTCAAAGAAAATGATTATGGAACTTCCGTAATTCATCTAATGTGGATAGTTATTGGAATTGCACTTATGATTGCTTTAATTCCATTAGGAGTATAATTAACATAATTTATTTTCTATCTTCATTAGAATTCATATAATTCATTACTTTTTTGAAACCTAATTTTTCAAAAATTTTAACATTTTTATCTTCTGTTAATAATTCAATACCTTGTATTTTTTCTTTCCAATAATTATTTTTTCTGTATTCTCTTAATTTAGAAACTAAATTATTTGAAATACCTTTATTTCTATATTCTTTTTTTACATAAATATCTTCCAAAGATATTCTAAATTTATTTTCGTAGTTTCTTAAAATTGCACATAAATTACCAACAAATTCTTCACCATTTTTTGCAACTAAAATCAAATTTTTCTTATTTTTTATTATATCAAAATATGATTTTTCAGAACGTGCACTCCACCAATCGATTTCTTTTTCTGCAAATTTATCAAGTTCATATAAATTTTTAGCATATTTGGGTGTTGCTCTCAAAATAATAATATCTATCATATAATAAAATATTATTAAATTTATAAAAATATATTAGTTATGCACCCAGAGGGATTTGAACCCGCGACCCCCTGCTTACAAGGCAGGTGCTCTACCGAACTGAGCTATGGATGCATGAATTCTCATTTTTATAGATATTTTTAAAAGTTTCGACTATAGCTTAGACAGATAGTTTTTGATAAATTTAATATCATCTTGATTAACTCTCACTTTAGCTATATTATTTTTGGCTTCTTGTTTATATTTTCCTAAGTCTTCTTTTTCTAATTTAATATATGTATCAAATCCTTTTTTCTTTGAAGCACCATAATCTACATTTAATTTTCTAAAACTAAGTATTGATTTCATAATTTTTTCTGCTTTTTTTGAAGATGTTAGAAGATAAATTGATTTATTCTTTAATATTGAATCTGCTATTTTTTCTTTAGTTTTTCTTGAAATAATAAGATCTGTTGCAAGATATTCCGATATTACAAATTTAGCTCGATTAGAAAAATCAAGAATTAGTTCGGAAGTATATTCGTCTTCAATTCTTTTATTTATTTTTTTATAGTAATCTGATTTAGATTTTATTTGAGGCCATAAATTTGATTCAGCAATCAAAAAAGAAACGTTATTTGATTTAAATTCGAGACTTAAATCGTCCATAAACATATCATATTTTAGTTTAACAAATTCTGTAAGAGAGAGATAGTTTCTTATTTTTTTAAGTAAAAATTTTTTATGACGCATTACGTTCACCCTTACAAATTGGGCAATAATGCGTACCTTCATGATTTTTGTCTTTATTACATTCATGAGATCCGCCACAAACCTTTATTTTACATTCCATAAAAAATTAGTTAGTTTTATTATAAAAGATTTTACGGGCCTGACAGGATTTGAACCCGCGACCTATCGGTTAAGAGCCGATCGCTCTGACCAGACTGAGCTACAAGCCCGCATAGATATTTTTTATTAGTTTATTTATAAACATATCTAATTAGTACTTCAAAACTCAGTATAATTATAATACTTGACTTGCAATAAGGAATCCAGCAATTAATCCAATTAATAATCCTTGGATAAATTCTTTAATTCCATATTCAACTTCTTCTCTTGTTAATCTTGCCATAATTTAACCTCTATTTTTACCAGGTAGTACTTCTCTTACTTCAATAATACCCAGCATGATTAAAACTGCACCAGGACCAAAGAATAAAATTATTGATACTACATCCATTAATCCATAGATTTGAGCTCCAGGAATTAGAATTTTATTAGCAATTATCATTGCACTTACTAATCCAAAACCTAACCAAATAGCACCTACAAAAATTTGTAATAATCCAATAAGTTCATGTATTTGCATATTGTGTTTAACCATATAGGATATACAAAGCTTTATTTATAACAATAATTAACTATTACAAAGTAACAAATTTAAAGTCGAAAGGTTTATAATTAAAAATATTCCGAAAAATAGATGGGGCCATGGGGTAGTTTGGTATCCTCTCTGGTTTGGGACCGGGTGACCGCAGTTCAAATCTGCGTGGCCCCGTAGTGCGGGTGTAGTGTAGCCTGGTATCACTCTGCGTTGCCAACGCAGCGACCCGAGTTCAAATCTCGGCACTCGCATACAATTAAAATGAAAGTTTTAGAAATAACAAAAAAAGAGTTAGAAGGAAAAAAAGTTAATTTTATCGATGTTAGAACTAAAGAAGAACACAATTCAGGACATATCGACGGAGATATACATATTCCTGTTTCTGAATTAGAATCTAGAAAAGAAGAACTTGATAAAAATAAAGAATATGTTTTATATTGTCAAAGAGGTACAAGATCGCTATACGGAGCTATATATCTAATTTCTAAAGGATATAAAGTTAAGTCTTTGAAAGGCGGATATTCAAATTATATAAAATAATCACTGCTTAGTAACACTTATAAATCTTAATTAAAAACAATTTTTGCAATGGACGAACTAGATATATATAGAATTTGTATTGAAAATAACATAAATCCAAATAATGTTGTTAATATGGAATTTTTAGAGAATGAAAGAGGAGGTACTAATTTACGTATTCAGTATTATGAAGAATCAGATTTGATGCCTCATATAAACCATAATACCACCATTAATATAACTAAAACTAAAAATTCATATAATCCTGATTTTGACTTTCCTGAAAATTTTGAATTATCAAATAAATTATTCGAAGAATATTGGAATAAAAAAATACAAAAACACGGTAGTTTAGAAAATGCACTTTGGACAATTCACAAAATCGGAATCAATCCGAATATTAGAGAAAATAATAATGCTTATTTAGAAAATAATAATTTAAATCAAGTATCAGAAGCTATTTCAATTAATGAAGACACATCTGATCTTGAACATAAAATGAGACAAATGAGAAATATCGCCAATTCAATAAACTTACCGAGAAATTGTTTAACTGATAAACAACATTATAATGGTCTAAAACAATCAGTAAATTCTATAACTCCCGGAGATCGATCTTCTTATTCTTCTTTAGAAAGATCACTTAATGAATTAAAGAAAAATTGGGGAAATATTTAGATTTATAGTCTAAAGTAAACAATAAGCTTTCAGTATAGTGTTTTTGTAAAAAATTAAATAAAAAGATTTAAAAAGTCATTATTTAAAAGTTTCTAGAGCACATTTCACCTCCGAAGTGCCATACTTCATTATGTGCTCTTATTTAAGATGGACTTCTTTGAAAAACATGAAGAAATTACAGAAAAAGGATTTGATCTAGATAATAAACTTAAAAATAGTACATCTTTTTCAGAATTATTTAACACAGTAGATTCTATTGAAGAATTATATAAAGAATCTGATAAATTACTACTTGAATCAGAATCTATAAATTCAAATTCTAATAAAAAATCTAAATCTTCAGTATTATATAAAGTTGTTAAACCAGTTTTAGCAGCATCATCTATTTTAACTAGCGCAATTATGGGTTCAGGAATTGCTAAAGAATTATCAAATAATACTCTTGAAGATATTATTTTTGAACCAATGTATTCTTCAGAAAATACAAATTCAATAAATTTAATTGATAATTTATACCAAATAAATAACGGAAGAATTAATCACGAATTTACTCCAGATAAAATATATGATCATGAAGAAAAAGTTTTGATAGAATCTAATCCGGGAGAAATTACTTTAACTTCAAAAAATATAGAATTTGATTTAAGAGATACCCAAGATAATTTAATTTATGAAACAAATAACGGTTATAATTTATTTAATTCATTAGGACGGAGTGGAGAAAGGGAAAATAAAAATATTGATAAAATAAATATTAACAAAGAAAATTGTTTGGATGAATATAATTTATCTTTAAATGAAAAAATCTTCCTTAAACCAGGTATTGTACTTAATTACGGAGAAGAACCGTGGAAAAAATTTGTTACAGATAATAATCAAATAATACATACTACTAATGTGGATACCTCTAATGAATCTTCTAGAATTTTTAATGTCGGAGATACATTAGATTTTATAGACAATTATACTAAATTTTCAGGAATTGATTCTGATGGCGATTTTATTGTTGATAGAAATATAAATAAAAATTTTTTAAGTGAAAAGCTATGGATTGGATCAAATAACTATATTAATTCAGACGTTAGAACAGATATATCAATTAATAGTTTAAATAGAATTAGTTTACCAGAAAATTACGAATCATCTCAATCAGACTATTTTGCCTCCTTTGAAACAATATTTATACGTGAGGATGTAGTAAAACAAAATATCGATCTACCATTAAATCAACAAAAGAAGATAAATATTTCTGATGGATTAGAGATTAAAAGATTACAAAATTCAAATACAGATTATACGGATCTTATTGAAATAACATACAATGATTCAATGGGCGATAATCAATTTGAAAGAATTTTATTTAATAAATCATATAATCGTCAATCTAATATAGATAATCCTAATTCAGATATATGGATTGAATATAATTCTGAAAATAATTTATATAGTGTAAGAAAATCTAACGATATAGAAATTCCAATAAATATTTGTAATCAAAATAGTAATTCTATATTATTTAGTAATATAAACAGAGACTTAATTAAAGGTAATGAGTTTGTAAACGGAGAAAATACAATCATGCCTTCTAAGTTAGACAAAATAAATTTTTCAAAAAATGATAACTCAAATAATAATTTTACAATAACTGCAAATTTTTCAAAAATCGATTTAGTTTCTCCGTATATAGGCGATTTTAATTCTTTTGAATTTAATTCAAATTTAGATTTTGGTATCCGGGAAGAAAATCTAAAAAACGTTAATGTCAAGTTAAATGGATTAAATCAAAATTATAATATTAAAGATACTAACAAAGCAGATAGAAAAATTTTACAAATAGAAAATATCAGTAATTTAAATAAAGGATCCAATAATTTAGAAATAATATTAGAAGACTTATCAAATAATAAAAGAAACTATAATTTAGAAATATATAAATATATACCAAAAAATATGGATTCAAATTTAATTGATACTTCTATAGATCATAAAGATAATAATGTAAATTATTTCATTGCTTTCGATAATAAACATGATAAAAATATTACATTAAATATTTTAGATAAAGATAAAAATAAATTGATATCAAAAAATTTAGATTTTCTTCTTAATAATACCGAAACAAATTATGATAGAGGTTTTATAAATTTAAATATAGATTGTGAAGACACAAATGAATTAAATTATGAAATAATTGAAAATATTGATAACTATAATATAATAAGAGTATCTGAAGACGGAGATCATAGTGCTTATGATTATTGGGGTTATTTTAAGGAAAATGGATCAAAAGTAAAAATTGACAATTTAGAAGTATTAGAAGATAATAAATCATACAGATTAAATTTTACAATAGATAATAAAAATCATAGCATAGTTAATACAAAAGAAGGAGATGAATTATATGAAAAACTAAATTCATTAAATATTGAAAATATTGATAATCGATTGTTTGTTCCAGAATTAGATAAATATTTTGTTTTAACGGCAGAAGGCAATAATCAATCAGGTTTTTATTACCATTTACACTCATTCAATAAAGAATTAATTCAAAATATAAATTATAAAAATAACTTAATTAGAGAAAATATTAATCAAGATTCATTTGAAGATTCAGTGTTTATAGATGAAAATTTGATAAGAGATTATCCCGAATTTTCAGATTACTTAAATCAAACATTAAATTTATCTATTTCAGAAAAAGAAAATAATAAAATAAATCTACTTGATGTTACCAATAAGGATAAATTAATTATATCCGAAGAAGAATCTTATCATTTAAACATTAAAGATTCAGATAATAATAATATTATGAATCGTACTGAATATTTCTCTAATAATAAATTTGCTCCAACTTCAGATAGAAATGAAGTGTTTAGATTATCAAATAAAAATAATTTAGAAGAAAAATTAGCTGAAGGTAAGATAAATTTGGATTGCGATATTAAAGTACCAGAAAATCCTATATATAATCAAACAAATGAAACAGAAAATCCAATATATAATCAAACAAATGAAACAGAAAATCCAATATATAATCAAACAAATGAAACAGAATTACCAAAAAACCCAGTATATAATCAAACTGAAGTAAAAAATGAAACAGAAGTTACAAATGAATCTGAGTTAGAATCCGTAATTGAAGATTTTATTGGACCCAAAGAAACTAATGAAACTATAATTTACCGAGAAAATGAAAACTCTTATTCAGGTAAAGATTTAGCAATTGTTGGCGGATTGGCCTCAGGAATTACAGGATTAGTTGGTGCTATATATAGTAAACTTTCTAGAAAAAATAAAGATAAGAAAGAAAAGGAATTAGCTAATATTTACGACGCAACACAAGAGATAGAAGATAATTTATTTGATAATCAGTACGATTAATGAATTTCTGAACCGTTTTTGACTTTCTTTTCAGGAGAAATAAAGATTACATTTTTACCATCGTCTGCACATAATATCATTCCTTCAGAAATTTCTCCTCGCATTTTTCTTGCTGGAAGATTTACAATAAATACGGCTTGTTTTCCTTTTAAATCTTCAATTTTATAGTATTCTTTTATTCCAGATAATATTTGTCTTTTGAAAGAACCAAAATTTACTTGTAATTTATATAATTTATCTGCACCTTTTATTTCTTCAACTTTTGTAATTTTTCCAACTCTTAAATCCAGTTTTGCAAAATCATCGATGTTAATTTCAGTTTTCATATTTAGTAAATAAGTATTCTCCTTTATTTATTTTTTGTCCAATTTTAATTTTATCAGATTTAAATTTTGGAATATTTTTTAGTCCTAGTTTTTTTGATATTTCAATGGATTTTGACGGAATTATAGGATATATTAATGCACAGATTAGTTTAAGAGATTCTGCAAGATTGTATAATACATTTTCTTTTTCTTTGCCCGATAAAGTCCAAGGTTTTTTTATGTCAATATATTCATTTATACTTGAAATGAAATTCCAAATATTTGAAACAGCCATATGAAATTCAAAATCTTCTATGTTTTTGTCAATATTTTTTAGTAGTTTTTTATAGTTTGATTCAATTTTTTTATCTAATTTTCCTGACGGAATTTTACCTCCAGATTTTTCAATTAAATTTAGTGATCTAGAAACCAAATTACCCAGATTATTTGATAGTTCTGTGTTATGTTTTGTTATTAAATCGGATTCGTCATAACTTACATCTTGATTTGACGGGGCTCTAAGTAAATAATATCTTAGAGAGCTTGCACCATACTTATTTACTTGTTCAATAGGATCAACAACATTTCCTAAGGACTTTGACATTTTTTTACCATCTTTGTCATTTACAAAACCGTGAGCCAAAAGTTTTTTTGGCAGTTTTAATTTAGCAGATAATAACATAGCAGGCCAATATATTGCATGAAATCTTGAAATATCTTTACCAATAATGTGTGCATCAGCAGGCCAAATTTTTTGATAATTTTTTTCATCAAATCCATATCCGATTCCAGTAATATAATTAGATAATGCATCAGCCCAAACATACATTACTTGATTTTTATCATTTGGAACAGGAATACCCCACGGGAGTTTAGATTTTACTCTTGAAAAAGAAATGTCTTGTAAATCTTCTTTAAGAAAAGAAATTAATTCATTTTTAACTGCTTTTGGTTGTACTTTGTATTTTTCTTTACTTAATATTTGAATTAATTTGTTTTGATATTTAGATAGTTTAAAAAAATAATTTTCTTCTTCTACAATTTCTAATTTTTTACCGGGATGATATTCACAAAAACTATCTATTAATTCACTATCGGTTTTGAAAGATTCGCAACCAATACAATAATTGGCATTATATTTTTTTAGAAATAAATCTCCAGATTTAATTAGTTCATTCCAAAGTTTTTGAACACCAGGCCAGTGAATTTTTTTATCAGAAGTTCTTATAAAATTATTATAATCTATATTTAGTTTTTTATAGAATTCTTTAAATTTTTTAGAATTTGAATCAACTAGTTTTTTTGGAGTTGTATTTTTTTCTTTAGCTGTATTAAATATTTTAATTCCATGTTCATCTGTACCGGTTTGATAATGAGTATTTTCTCCTTTCTGTATATAGTAACGATTATAGAAATCTGCTAAAATTTTTTCATATGCATGACCTATATGTGGTTCAGAATTTGGGTAGTCTATTGCTGTTGTTATATATCTAATTTTCAATCTATTCTCCTTTTTATAAAAAAGTATAAATAACTTAAAAATTTAATTAATTTATGTGGTTTTGGTTAACAAGTAAAATTCATGAGAATATTGTTTTGATTCTATTTGTTATAGTATTGGGATTATTATTTTTCCCTGAACCTACTACAAATGCAGCTGGAAACGCAGCAGGTGCAATAAAACCAGCTTCTGAATTGGCCATTTATACTTCCAAAGGTATTTTTAATATAACTTCAGGTATTTATGAAGCAATGTTTACTCAATAACTAAAATGTTTTTATATATTTCAAGTTAATTATTATATGAGGCACGAATTATTCTGGTTTACAGTATTTATTCTATTCTTAGGACTATATTTTGATACCGAAGTTACAAAAGAATTTGTGCAAGGCTTTTTAGTAAGAACATCTGAGATTTTAGTACAATTAGCAGGCAAATAAAAACGTTTATAAATAAAATTTAAGATACTTGTATGAGCAAAGCTCAAAAAAATAAGTGATAAAAATGGTAGAATTTAAGACACTGAGCTCCGAAGATTTAAAATTCGGTAAAAACAATTTCGTCGAAGTTGCTAGGAAAGTAGCTATTACAGAAGACGGTGAAAACGAATTCGTATCCTTGTCAAGAGGATTTTACACCGAAGAAGGTGAAAAAAGATACGCAAGAGGTAAAAACATAGCTTTACCAGCAGATTCTGACTTATTAAAAAAGATTTCAGAATTATTAGCAGAATAGTGAGGGTAACACCTCACTATCTTTTTAAATTTTTACTTTATATAAAAATAAATGCGAAAAATTAAAGACAACGAACGTATTTATGAAAAACAAGTTTTGGATCAAGCTTTAGGTAATTCGGATATTAATCCATTAAGTTGGCCTGATTTTGAAGTTGATATACCTGAAGATTCGGGCAGACCGTGGTATAAAGATGAAATTATAAATCATCGAGAGAAGATTCACCCTCAACTTACTCATATTATTGAAAATCGTTTAATTGAAGGAAAAAATCCAGATTCATTTGAACAAGTCAGAGAAGATTATATTACTTGGTGGTATAATAATCAAAATAGAAACAATCCTTTATCAATGTCAACTGATTTAAACGGATTAGTCAATTTTTATGATAAAAATCCAAACTTTTTAGGAGAAGAAAAGGAAAAAAAGCTATTGCGGCTAAAAAATTTATCTTCATTAGTTGTACCAAAAGATGCAGAGGATTTAGAGGATGTTATAAAAATAATTAGGAAAGAATCCGGAGTACATATGAAAGATATTTTTAATGACGATAGTATGGACGATCAATCTTATATTTATTCAAATCTTAATTTAAATACCAATTCAATGAAAGGTTTTTCTAAATCTAGACCCGATTTTGGAACTTATGGAGAAGATAATGTATTATTATTATTTTCAAATAATCATTTATTTACATATGTGGATGGTAAATTAAAAAGTGCTATTAAATCGAATGATAATTTAATTACAATGACAAATCCTTCTGAATATATTTCTGAAAAAACTTTTGGTGCTTTTGATACAAGATTAAGAAAAAAATTGGTTTCTCCTTACTTAAATTTAATGGAAAGATTGGTCGAAGATTCAGATAATCAATCAGATGATATACTTGATTCCGAATGGTATAATATTCATTCAATTTTAGATAATATTACCTCAGGTAATGCTCCATTAAAAAGTATTAGAAATGGACATTTGAGAGAAAATGAATTTAAAGAATATTTTGCAAATACTGGCAATGAAAAATTATTCAAAAGATTTATTGGATTATATGGTACTCAAGAAGAGGCCACCAAAGAATTATTGTATAGAGGCTGGAAAGAAGGATTGATTCCAGATCCGCTGTCCGCATTGGAAAGAGGACAAGAAATGGAATATAAAAAAGACAGAGAAGTTGATTTATACATTTAATTATTAATTAATTTAATTACTTTTTCTCCAGATTCTGCAAGTCTATTATCATGTGTAACTATTATTAGCTGATTTATTTGCGATTTAATATTATTGTTAATTATTGATATAAAATTATTTACAGCATTATTATCTAAGTTATGAGTAGGTTCATCTAATATTATTAATCCTACACTTGGAGATAATATTTTTGAGAAAGCTATTTTTGTACTTATACAGGATAACATTTTTTCACCACCTGAAGCATATCCGACTATGTTTTTCCATTCTCCTTTATATTCTTTAAGTTGAACAAAATAATCATTATTGATTGGCATTATTCTTAGATTGGTAAAATTATCATAAGGGTATAAATCAATCCATATATTTGAAAGCTCTTCATTAACTGCAAGTATTAAATCATCTCTAAGCAGTTCTTGAGACTCAAATAATTTATTTTTAAGAATAATTAAAAAGTTAATTTTATTCATTATATTTTTTAATTTAAGATTTAGATCTTCATATGAGTTAAATTTTTCTTCAATTGTTTTCAATCTTTCAACGTGTATTTTAATATCATTATCAAATTGTTTTAATTTATACTCGGATTTAGCCATATCATTACTTATAGTTTCAAATTCTGATGATAAAATATCTAAAAGATTTGGGTTATAGTCTAACTTTAATAATTCTTTTTCTAATAATTTAATTTCTTGATTAATATTATTGAATTCAATTTTTTTATTTATGTTTTCTTTTTTTTGGTATAATTTTTTAAGATGTAATTCATTATGTTCTAATAATTTTTCAACATCAACAACATTTTTTTTATTATCAACTATATTTTTATCTATTTCAAAAATTTTATTTTTAATATTGGTAATTTCATTTTCTATTTTACTTAAATTAATTTTTACACTATTATAATTATCTAAATTATTTTTATATTGTTCTTCTATATCTATGTATTTTTTTAAATTTGAAGTTTTTCCCTCACTATTTTCGATTTTCTCAGTTAGTTCATTTTGTTTCATTAAAGTAATTGCTATTTCACTTTTTCTTCGCGATATTAATGATTTTTTATTTTCTTCATCTATTATGTTATCGCAAACAAAACATTTTGAGTCCATGTTATTTAATCTATCCAATGAATCTCTTAAAGATACTAATTTAATTTTTGAAGATTCAAAATTTCTTTTAATTTCAATTAATTCCGAATATAATTTTTGATAATTATTATTTATTTCATAGAAATTGATATCGGAATATTCTGAATAGTTTTTTTCAAAATAATTCATTTCTTTTTTATAGTTATCAATTAAATTATTCATATTTAAAAGATTTTTTTCATAATTTATCTTTTCATTTGATAATTTTTCTAATAAAGAATGTATTTGTTTTGAATCTTGTTTTAACTTTATTATGTTATTGTCTAATTTTTTAATTTCAAATTCAAAATCTATTTCAGGAGTTTCTTCATCAATATTAATTGTCATAATTTTACTTTTTAGTTTATTTAATGACTCTGTCAAAGATTTATTTTTATATTTTTTATCTTGTATTAAATTTAATTTATCTTTTATTATAATATAATTATTTTTTAATTCAGGTATATTTTTTTCAAATTCTACTTTATTTTTATTTAATTCTTCAATTTTTTCCAATGTTATTTCTTTATGATTAAATAAATCTTTTTGATTAAATTCATCTAAAAATTTTTTATAAATTTCTTTTTGATTATTCAATTTATTTATCAAGGATACAGCATTTTTTCTAACAATTTCAAATTCTGTTAAATTCATTAGTTCATCAATTATTTTTTTTCTATTTGTTGGTGTAACTTTCAATATAGTATCAATATCATTTTGAGAAGAGTAAATTGCCTTTAGAAAAACATCTTCATTTATTTTCAGTTTTTCTTCAATATAGTTATTAACTTCAACGGTAGATGGACCTGCCAAATTTTCTTTATTATTTTTTATATTTGCTTCAGTTGTTTTTCCTTTTTTTATTGATCTTTCTATAATATATTCATCAAAATATAATTTAATATTACATTCATCTTTACCATTCATGATTAAATCATCTGTTTTAATTTCCCTGCTTTTTAGTTCATTAAAATTTCCAAATAAACAATAATTTATTGCTTGAAGTATTGAAGATTTACCCGTACCCATTTCACCTACAATAACATTAACTCCCTTTGAAAAATCTAGTTCTAGAAATTCATGTTTCTTCCAATTCTCTAAAATTAATTTTTTTATCATATTATTTCAATAACTTCCTCTAACTTATTAGTTTTAAGCAAATGAAATATTTGCTCAATTTTTTGTATATCTTTTATATCCATTTTTTTACTTAAAATTTCAAGTCCTAATTGATTAATATTTTTTTTATCGCTCTTTGCCTGCCTTATCAATTTTGTTTTTTCCGATAATTTTTTTGATATTATATTACTTTTGTCTATGTTTAGAATAACTTTATCTTCAAAACGTTTATTTATTGTTTTAAAACTAATATCAGATGGAAGAAATCCTTCATGTAATTCTCCTTCTAATTTTATTCTTATCATAGGAATCAAAGGATGGTTATGATATTCAATTATTTCCTTTATTGATTCATTTATTTTTACATTTATCTCAGAAGGTTTTAAACCCATAATATTAATTTTTATATATTTTAATTTTCTTGGTTTTTTAAGTGGTAAAAAATTTATTTTTATTTCATCTGAACATTCAACTATAAATATGCCTTTGTTTGTAATACTTTCCTGTCTTGTCATTTGTGTTGCAACAGTTGATCCAGTAAAAATAATCGGATTATTTGATTTCTTATGTTTAAATTCTTTCATCCAGTGTATATGTCCCAAAAATGATGCATCTATATAACTAGGTATATCATCAATGCTCAATATCTCTTCTGTTTGATTTGGTAACATTTCTCTAAAATTTTGATGCATTAGTAAAATATTTTTTAAATTTGGTATTTTTTGAAAATTTCTTTTTTTGAAAATTTCTTTGGCATTTTGGTGAGGAACATTAGAAAAACCGTGTATTGCTAGTCTCTTATTATTAACTTCTATAATCTCAGTTTCACTTTGAATATAATGTATTAAATTTGCATCATATAATAATTGGACGGGATTTACAAACTCTTTTGGTCTACGATCATGGTCTCCAAGTATTACGAGTATAGGTGGTATTTTTTTATTTTTTAAATTTGATTTATTTTCTATATCGATAGTTTCAGTTAGTTTTATTTTTTCAATTTTTTTATTATATTCTGATAATTTTTTGAGAACAGGAGAAATTACTTCCGGTTTTGGCAGTCTTTCATCAAAAAAATCCCCGACTTGAATAATAAAATCTACTTTTTCAGATATAGCCAGATCAAATGCTTCAAATCCATTTTCGAATGATTCATTTTTTCTTTTTCCTGAAAAATTATATCCAAAATGCGTATCTCCGATAACGGCAAATTTCATAATATTATTTAAACGAATCCTTTATTAAATTCTGTATAAAATACTATATATGGCTTTAAAAAATAAAAAATCTAATTTTTCAGAATGGTATGTAGAATCTTTACTTTCAGGAGATTTCATAGATTATTCAAAAGTCTCCGGAGCTTATATCTATAAACCAAATTCATACTCAATATGGGAGTCTATACAGACATTTTTAGATAAAAAATTTAAGTCAGACGGAGTAAAAAATGCATATTTTCCATTATTAATACCTGAAAACTTACTTAATAAAGAATCAAAGCATGTTGAAGGTTTTTCTCCAGAAGTAGCATGGGTCACTCATACCGGAAAATCAAAATTATCTGAACGTCTAGCAATACGTCCAACTTCAGAAACAATTATGTATGATTCGTATTCCAAATGGATTAGATCTTGGAAAGATTTACCGCTTAGATTAAATCAATGGGCAAATGTAGTTCGTTGGGAATTTAAGCATCCCACTCCATTTTTAAGAAGTAGAGAATTTTTATGGCAAGAAGGACATTCTGTTTTTGAATCAAGATCTGAGGCAGAAAAAGAAGCTTTTGATATTCATTCAATGTATAAAGATGTTTATGAAAAATTACTTGCAATACCTGTATTATCCGGTATTAAATCTGAAAAAGAGAAATTTGCGGGAGCTGAAAAATCGTTAAGTCTTGAAACAATTATGCCAGATGGTAAAGCAATACAAGCATCAACCTCTCACGAGTTAGGTCAAATATTTTCTAAAGCATTTAATATTAAGTTTTTAGATAAAAATGAAAAAAAGTCCATACCTTATCAAAACTCATGGGGTATTTCTACTCGAAGTATAGGAATTATGCTTGCAGTCCACGGAGATGATAAAGGATTTATAATTCCGCCTAAAGTTGCTCAAAATAAAATAGTAATTGTTCCAATATTATTTAAAGGTAAAGAGGCCCCCGTCTTAAAAAAATCCAATGAATTGACAAAATTATTGAAAAAATATGGAACCATATTGGACGATAGAAATGATGTTTCTGCAGGATATAAATTTAATCATTGGGAAGTCAGAGGAATTCCTTTACGTATAGAAATTGGACCAAGAGATTTAGAAAATAAATCTGTAACTATTGTTAGAAGAGATACTGGAAATAAAGAATCAGTAAAAATTAGTAAACTAGAATCAAGAATCTCTGAATTATTAAAAATTATTCAAAAAGAAATGTATGAACGAGCTAAATTTAATCTTGATAATTCTATTATTCACGTTGATTCAATTAAGGAATTAAAAACAGTCGTAAATTCAGGTAAAATAGCAAGAGCATTTTGGTGCGGTTCAATAAAATCTGAAGAAGAAATAAAAAAATTAACGGGAGCTAAAAGCTTGACTTGTAATAATATATATGAAAATCCTAAATTCAAAGATAAATCTTGTTTTTTAACAGGAGATAAACCTAAATTTTATGCATATTTTGGAAAAAGCCATTAGTATTAGAAAGATTTAAAAAGTAAAAATAATAGCATTAATATTCTGATTAATATGGAAGAAAAAATTAAACCAAAGAAAGGTACAACAACCGTTGGAGTAACATATAAAGACGGAGTAGTTTTAGCAACAGATCAAAGAGTTACTTTAGGAAATATGATAATGTCAAGAGTTGACAAAGTTTTTCCAGTAACAAATAATTTAGCAATTACTACTGCAGGTACAGTTTCAGACAATCAAATGTTATTAAAATATATGCAAGCTGAAATGAAATTATTTGAACTAGAAACAAAAAAGAATGCTACCTTAGAAACTCTATCCACAGTTTTACAAAATACTGTATATTCCGGATACAAAAGATGGGCACCATACATGATACAAGCAATTATTGCTGGTTTATCCAGAGATAATTCATTCAAATTAATTTCTTTTGATCCTTCGGGAGCATCTATATATGATCCATATACTGCTACAGGATCAGGTATGATGTTTGCATTAGGAGTATTACAAGATAATTATAAAGAAAATATGTCAGAATCCGAAGCAGTTGATTTAGCAACTAGAGCAGTTTACTCTGCAATAAGAAGAGATTCAGCTAGCGGAGAAGGTATTGTTATATCTATAATTGATAAAAAAGGATATAGAAAACTTGAAACTAAAACCGTTTCTTCACAATTAAAATAAATATTTTACAATGACACCAATATTAGAACAAGTAATAAACGAGATTCCGAAGAATAAACTCATTACTAGTCAAAACTATGAAGGAGCTAATTTAGTATTATATACTAAAAGCAGAGATTTTTTCAAAGAAGGTAAATCCGATATAAGAAAATTAGTTGATAAGTTTAAGAAAAGAATAGATTTAAGGGCAGATCAAAATTTACTTGTTGATGAAAAATCTGCAAAAGAATTTGTCCAAAAATTAGTACCAAAAAGTGCAGATATTACTCAAATTATGTTTGAACCTGCCAGAAGTTTAATGATTATTGATGCAAGAAATCCTAATGATGTTATTGGTCCAAAAGGATCAATTGCTAAAGAAATAAAAAGAAAAACATTTTGGACACCTCAAATAAGAAGAGATTCAATAGTAACTTCAAAAATTACAAATCTTATTAGATCAACATTACATGAAGATTCTAAAGAAAGAAGAAAATTCCTTAATGATGTTGGAAAAAGAATTTACGAATTTAATAGATCTAGAAAAAATTCAGAAATGTGGGTAAGAATAAGTTGTTTAGGCGCGACTCAACAAGTAGGTAGATCTGCATTTTTATTACAAACTCCTGAAAGTAATATTTTGATAGATTGTGGTATTAATCCGGCAAGCACAAATGAAGACGCTTATCCTAGAATTAATTTACCTGAATTTAGCATTCCCGATTTAGATGCAGTAGTAATCTCTCATGCACATATAGATCATTGTGGATTCTTACCTTATTTATTTAAATACGGTTACAAAGGACCAGTTTATTGTACTGCTCCAACAAGAGATATTATGGCAATGAGTCAATTAGATATGACATTTATTGCTCTTGCCCAAGGTCAAAAAAATATTTTTGATTCAACCGATGTAAAACAAGTTGTAAAAAATACAATATCACTTAAATACGGAGAAGTAACTGACATAACTCCGGATGTAAGATTGACATTACATAACGCAGGACATATTTTAGGTAGCGCTATGTGCCATTTTAATATTGGAGATGGTTTTCATAATTTTTTATATTCAGGAGATTATAAAGTTGTAGATACCAGAATATTAGATGGAGCAAGTCATGTTTTTCCTAGAGTAGAAACATTTATGACAGAATCAACTTATGGTAATCCTGAAAGAACTTCTCCGGAACGTGCAAAATCTGAAGCAGATTTTCAAAAATTTGCTAAAAAAATAATTGACCAAAAAGGTAAATTGTTAATACCTGTTTTAGGAGTAGGTAGAGCTCAAGAAATTATGATACTTATTGAAGAATTATTTAGAAAAAATAAAATAAAAGATATACCTGTTTACGTTGATGGTATGGTTTATGATATTACGGCTATACATACTGCGTATCCTGAATTTTTAAGCGAATCATTAAGAGAACAAATCTACGCAGGTAAAAGTCCATTTGAAGCAGAATTTTTCAAACAAGTAGGTTCATTTAAAGAAAGAGAAAAGTTAATGCAAGAAGGACCATGTATAATTATCGCAACATCTGGTATGTTAGTAGGGGGACCTTCAGTACAATATCTTTCAAAATTACATGATGATCCAAAAAACGGTATTGCTTTTGTTGTTTATCAGTTCCATAATAGTCCCGGAGATAAATTACAAAAAGGTGAAAGAAATATTGTTCTAGAGAATGAACAATTAAATGTTAAAATGGAAGTAGAATCATTTTCTTTATCAGGTCATGCAGTCTTTAATGAATTAATGGACTATATGACAAAATTAAAACCAAGACCTAGAAAAGTTTTAACAGTTCATGGTGAAAAATCTATGACAATAAATTTAGCAAGAGAGATACATAAAAAATTTAGAATAGAAACTTTAAGTCCAAAGCCAGTAGATGTAATAAGATTAAGGTAATTATAATTTCAAAATATATTCCCAATCAAAATGACTATAGGTCTGTTTAAGTTTTTTTAATTGCTTTTCATTATCTTTATCCATAAAAATTTAGAAATCAGTTATTGTTTATATAATTATTGTAAGTTAGCTTTCCAAATTATAACATCATTTATTGGATAAATTGGTTTTAAATCTTTTTTAAGACCAAAACTTAATTTTTTAATAAAATCGGAAGTAAATACTTCGTTATATGTTGATTTTGATAATTTTTTATTAATTAAAGATTCTGAAAATAATCTTAATTCATTTTGTTTTGCTCTAGTAATATTTTCATTTACTAAAATAACTGTCTTTAATTTAATTGAATTATCATTTTTATCTTTTGTATTAAATACATTCAAAATTCTTGTACTTTTTCTTCTTGAAAATCTAGAAACTTGATTATCTGAGGTTTCAATTCCGATGTTATCAGTATATGCAGTATCTCCTTTAACTTGATTTATTTTCAATTTAATTGATACATTTGAATCTCTTGCTGAATTAGTTAATGCTTTTAATATAATTGTAATATGTCTGTTTAATAATGATTCTGGATCATATGCCGTAATTCTTGTTATTTCAGTTTCATTATATGCTTTAGGTCCTAGAACTGGAAACCATCTTTTCTTTCCTTTTCTTAATTTTAATTTTGAATTTTGTTTTTTAGCCATATTAATCTATTAATAGTTCTGCAGCCTCCCTCTTATATTTCCATGTAGCAGGAATTCTGCCATTTGATTGATAATATTTTTGTAATCTTCTTATTTTTGACTCAGTTAAGTTTAGTCCTCTCATACTTGTTTTATCTTTTTTATTTTTTGACATGTGTTTTGTTATGTTAATTGCTCTTATAACTAAATTTCTTAAATCTTCAGGTAATTTTGAAGTTGATCCACTTTCTTTCATTAATTCTGTTATTGAACTTCCAGTTATTTTTTTAACACTTGGAACTCCATGTAAATCTCTTAATCTTAACCCAATTAATGCAGAACTTAATCCTTCTTCAGTCATTGATTTAATTAATTTAAGAACATCAGCTTTAGATGGTAAACCTGTAAGTTTTGTATCTACCAAAGGTTTATTGCTTCCTGATTTTCCTCTTACTCTTGCATGTATTCTTGCCATCTTATAGCTTAACAAAGTATGATTAGAACGAATTCTGATCAAAGCTCGTAAGAACTAACTTTGTCTAATTTCAACTCAATATTTATGTTTAAAAATGTTTTTATTTTAGCTAACTCGATTATATCTTACTCTGCTTTCTATTTTTTTTAATCTATCTAGAACTTCTTTATCAGAATATTCTTTTGAAAATATTTTCCATAATTTTCTATAGTTTTTTGAATGTCTGCTGTTCAAACATTCTTTGAACAAATGAATATCTGTTGCTTTATCTTCAATTCTATCAGTAAATTTACTTAATCCAAAATCAATAAGATAAATATTGTTTTCTTTCACCAATACATTTGATGTTGTTAAATCTCCATGTACTATTCCGTGCTTATGAAGTAATATTATTTGGTTTGCTAATTTTTTAACAAGGTCAGGTTTTTCTTCTATAATTTCTGAAAGTTTATTTCCATCAATAAATTCCATATAAATTTTATTATCCTCTGTTTTGAGAATTTTTGGTACATTAATACCTTCATTATAAGATTTTTTGTATATTTTTTCTTCAGATTTTATTCTTTGTTTTATTATTTTTTCATCAATTAATTTGTGCCGATATTTTTTATTGATTCTTTCTTTAATTATAATATTATTATCTAGATATATTTTTGCTTCTGCTCCTTCTGAAATTAGTTTCATTTTTCTAATCATAAATTGGTAAATTTTCGTTACCAAATCCGCTATTTTTTAGTTGATTTTTTGTTATCCGTATGGGCAATATTTTTCTATATTTTTCTTTATATTCGTTTAATTTTTTTGGCGATTTATTAGCTTCATACCAAAATACAAGTTTGTTATCTACTTTTTGTTTATGTATTAAATTCAGCAAAGTATCTTTCGGATATAACCATCCTTCTTCTTCAGATTCTCTTAGCGCTGCATTCTCCGGAGTTTCTCCAAGATCTACTTTACCACCCGGCAATCCAATTCTGCCATCTTCTCTTGTTGTTGCACAAAATTTAGAACCTATTTTTCCTAAAATAAAAACTGCAAAAGGAACTTCTTTGTTCATATATTGATTTAATCGTTCACTATAAAAATGTTATTCATTATAACAATATTCTGATGGATTATTTAGTTTCAGCATTTTATATGATTCAACCTGAAGAAGAGAATAAAAAATATGATCTTATCAATGTTAATAATCAAAACTTATTTCAAACAAAAAAAGGAAATTCTTATACTCCTGAAGATACTTATGAGTTTATTGGTTTTGTTGACGGTATAAATTTTAATAATTCAATATATGAAAGTATTTCAGACAGTTTAACCGAAGGTATAAGAGTTAGATCAGGATTACATAAATTTTTTGGTAAAAATGATTGGACAATAGAAGATATAATTAATTCTTCAGAAATTCCAATTCAAATTAAAGATAGAATGAAAACAAAATTTGATTCAAAAATCTTAGATACTTATTTAATTAGAAAAAGAGTTTCAGAATTTGAAAATCAAATATTTCACGATTTTCACGATTCAGAAATTAAAGTAGATGTCAAAGTAGGGTTAAGTTTTCCAATTACAAATGAAGATGAATTAAGAAACTCCATAAATCAAATACAAAACGGAGATTTTGATTTAATAAATGCATTTGAAAGGAAATACATGAGAGGATTTAATTCGGGTTTGGCTACTTTTGTAAATTTTATTTCACCGGAAGATAAAATAATTCCAGTTAAAGATGAATTAATTTCTTATTATAATAATACAAATTTAAAACCAGGTTTTACGATGGACGATATAATTCTAAAATTAGAAAAAGCCTGAAAATATATCTCCAATAATATATCCTGCACCTGCAGCAATTAATGCTACAATTAAAATTTCTATTCCAGATTCAACAGCTTTTCGATCAGTATATTTTGATTTAATTGCTCCTGCTAAAAATAATGATAAAATTGTAATAACAATTGACGGAAGAATTCCTGACGTTTCTGAATAAAACAGAAATGCAATCATTGGCATTAAAGCACCTAACATAACAGATAATCCCATTACAACTGATGAAAAAATTGGACTTTTATTTTCGGCATATTCTTTACCAAATTTTCGATCGTCTTCATCAACTTTGAAATAATCCTTTTCTGACTTGACTGAGATATAATTTCCAGAAGTCATTGAAATTGTTTGAGCAATCATTGTAGAAACTCCCGCCAATAAAATAATATTATTTGGAGACAAAGCTTGAGCCATACCAATTACAACACCCAAATTACCTATTGCACCGTCTTGGAAACCAAAAATTAATTCTCTTATATTGTCTCTTATACGGTATTTCATGTAACTATATATTTTTTTCATTTATAATTTTATTGTATAATTTTTTGAAATATTAAAAAAATTAAAGAAATAATTATCATTGTTGTTATTGGAAAATAAAAATGAAAACTATTTTTTTGAATATATATGTCTCCTGGTAATCTTCCAATAAAAGTAAGTCTATCATAAAATAATCCAAAAACTAGAATCATAGCGCCAATAAATATTAGAATTTTATTCATCGGTAATTTCACCATATAATCTTTCTGCTTCATTTAATAATTGATTAATTTGTTCTAGACCATCATTCCAAAATTTTTCTGAATAAATATCTATGTTCATTTCTGAAAATAAATCTTTTGGAGATTTAGACGTACCAGCGGATAAAAATTTTTTGACTTTAGATATATTAGATTTATCTTGATCAACTAAATTCTGCATACCTTTTGAAATTAAAAGACCAGACGCATATGAATAAACATAAAATCGTCTTCTGAAATGAGACCAATATATCCACCAATTTTCATATCCTTCCATTTCCACAGAATTACCGCAATATGCGCTCATATTTTTCTTAAAAATATCACCTATTTCTTTAGAAGATAAATGTTTATTTTTCCTAAAAGAATCATGAACTTCTTTTTCAAAATTATATCCTGCAATTTGTCTATGAATTGTTGATATTTCATCAGATATTTTTTGCATAATTAAAAGAAATTTAGTTTTATTATCAACGTTATTAATTAATTCTCTAAAAACAAAATCTTCAAAAAATGTTGAAGCAACTTCTGCAGTAGAAGTTAATGTACCAAAATAGATTTCATCTTGTGCTTTTCTTGATAACTCGTTATTTATTCCATGACCCACTTCGTGAGCCAAGGTTTTCACATCTCTTATTGTATCCGTATGATTTAACATTATATATGTTGGAAGATTTTTTGTAAAGTGAACACAGAATGCGCCTCCTCTTTTTCCCTTTTTAGGAAATACATCAAATCTATTTTTTTCAAATAATTCAAATATTTCTAAAAATTCTTTATCTAAATTTGATAAAACTTTTTTAACAATTTTTTTTGACTCTTCCCAATTAAAATTTTTATTTATTTTTCCAACAGGAAATGTACGATCATAATATTGCAACTTGTGTTTTACAATTTTACTCTTTAAATCATAAAATCTTCGAGATAATTCAAAATTTTTAGTTACCGTTTTCGTTAAAATTTCTATAAATTTTTTATCAATATCATCACCAATATGACGAGAATGATCGGGATATTCATATCCTCGTAATTTGTCAATCACTTCATAATGACTCAATAGTGCATTAAATTCATGTTCTGAAATTTTTTCATATTTTGATAATATTTTATTTATTTTTTCTGCGGCCAAATCTCTAACTTCTTTATTTTCTGAAATTGTTTGAGATATTAATTCTTCAAAAGAATGCTCAGTGTCATTAATTATTTGTGTTTCTGAAGATATTAATTCAGAAACCATATTTTTCCATCTTGAGTATGATTGTTCATTCATTAAAGATATAATTTTTTCTTCTTTATCGCTTAAAATAAATTTTTCATTTTCAAATATTTTGTTTATAAAATGTAAATACTTATTATTATTTGTAGAAGTAAGTATTGAAATAATATTATTTTTATCTAATTTTGCAATTGATTTTCTATAAAAATTTATTTTATTAAATTGCTCTATCGTAAAGTCTTGAATTTCTTTATATTTTGATTTTATTTCATTATCTGACTGGTTTAATTGAGATTTTAACCAGTAATAATAGCCTTCTTCTCCGCCATAAGAATAATTTGTTAATATATTTTCATATTCATTTAGACTTGAAATTAAATTATCTTCATTCAAATTTTTATATTTATTAGAAAATTCTTCTATATCGTTTTGCATTGATTTTCTTTTACTTGGAAATTCATCAAAATTTGCCCAATTGTATGTCCATTTTTCCATTATTCTTAGTATTTACATATTTTTTTAAATATTTTCAAGAAACATGCAATTTATAAATTAGAAAAAGTACCTATTTTTCATACAATATGAAAGAAATTGTAGATCATTTCCCGATAGGAAATTATATTGAACACAAAAAATTATCGGGCGGTAAGACAAGTGATACTTATTTAATAACTACTGACATCGGTAAATTTGTATTACAGCAGTTAAATGAAATTTATGACGAATCAATGATTCGGGATCATGTAGAACTATATTTTTTAATTTCTGATAAAATAATGATACCGGAATGTGTTAATACTAGAGAAAATAAGTATGTACTTGAATATGATGGTAAATATTACAGAGTAATGAAGAATATTGAAGCTGATAAAAATCCGGTTTTAAATAATAAAAAAATAAAAAATATGTCTGAAGTTATTATGAAGTTTCATAATCTTACAGAAAATGTAACAAAATTAAGATATAATGGACTAAAAATACACGACAGAACCAGAATTAAAAATAAATTAATATCTATAAAAGAAGAACATGAAAAAACAGAAAAATGGAAAATTTACGAAGATATTTATGATTATTTATTTTCAGAGATACAAAAATATAAGCTTCCTTCTGAAAAACAATTAATTCATGGCGACATGAAATTTAATAATTTTTTATTTAAGAAAGATAAAGTTGTTGGACTGGTAGATATTGCAAGTTTAATGATCAGAAGTAAGTATTATGATATAGGCGATTTTTTAAGAAATATATCTAATGCAGATGGTTTATTTGATATTAAAAAATTTAATTACGGTTTAAATTGTTTTGAAGATATAAATTACGGATTTGCTATTTATGCTACAAAGTTAATTGGTTTAGAATTATGTTCTCGTTATTTGATCGATATTTTTGAACTCAAACATTTTAAATTTGATAATCAAAAATTTAATGATTTGGAAGAAAGTAATTCATCGAGCTTAAAGAGACATTTAAAATTTTATATGACAATGAATGAAATGTTACCAAATTAAACGCAGACGGGAGGGATCGAACCTCCGACCTCATGGTTAACAGCCATGCGCTCTACCGCTAAGCTACGTCTGCCTAGGTTTTTTTTATTATTTCTTTTTTTAAATGTTTTTAATTATGGACTAAATCGTGTTGGAGTTCTAGGAAATGCAATACATTCTTTTACTGATTCTGCTCCGGTTAACCACATAACTAGTCTTTCTATACCCATACCAAATCCAGAATGAGGTATTTTACCATATCTGCTTGAATCAAAATAAAATTCATATTTTTTAGGATCCTCGCCTGCATCTTTAAGTCTCTTCTTCACATCTTCAAAATCAAGACTTCTTTCAGATGATCCAACTAATTCTCCAATACCTGGTATTAGTAAATCTGAAGCAAGAACTTGATCAGGATCTTTTTTATCTCGCTTCATATAGAATGCCTTAAGAGATGTCGGATAATGTGTAATAAATAAAGGAATTCTTCTTTTATCAACTAAATATTTTTCTTCAGTTGTTCCCAAATCGTCTCCAAATTTAACTTTATATCCTGCTTTCTGCAATTCTTTTACTGCATCTCGATATTTCAATCTTGCAAATTTTGGCAATTTTTCAAAATATTTAATGTCTGATCCCAATAATTTCATTTCTTCAGAATACTCTTTTGCTATTTTTTTACAAATAAATCTAACACATTCTTCTATAGTTAATAATAATTCAGGAAATTCTTGCCATGCAGTTTCTGCTTCAGCATGCCAATATTCTGTTAAGTGCCTTGAAGTCATAGATTTATCTGCCCTAAAGCTAGGTGCCATTGTATATATTTTTTCTAAAACTGGCAACATCATTTCAGCATATAATTGCCAAGTTTGTGTTAAGTATGCCTTTTTACCAAAATATTTAACTTCAAATGTCTCTGCTCCACTCTCTCCGGGAGTAGGTGTAAAACTAGGAGATTGGTGCTCATGATAACCTTTACTTCTAAAATATTCATGAAAACCGGAAATAACTCCAGATCTTATTTTTAGAATTGCCTGTTGTCTAGGATCTCGAATTGATAAATGTCTTATATCTCTTAAGAATTCTGCCGATGTATCTCTCGCTATAGGCCATGTCTCAGCTAAACCAACTATTGATATTTTTGAAACAATTAATTCATATCCTTCAGGTGCTCTAGGATCCTTTTTTACAACACCTTCAATAAAACAAGAAGATTCCGTAGTTATTTCTTCAGCAATTTTCCAGTATTTAGAATCAGAAGATGTAACTGTTTGAATATGACCTGTAGAATCTCTTAAAACTAAAAATATTTTTTGTTTTAAAGATCTTTTTTTTGAAACCCAACCTCTAATTTTAACTTTTTTTGACGAATATTGAGTTGATTTTATTTCAGAAATAGTTTTGGCTAAGTACTTTTTACTGTAGATTGGGATAACCACCCTTTACCATTATTCTTTTATCTAAAATTCATTTATAAGTCTTTCTCAGAATTAAAATTCTTTTAGAACGATAAGTGTTTTTGTATTTTGAACTCCCTTTATTCCTCTAACTTGTTCCATAATAAAATTATGAAGTTCTTCAACATTGTTTACTCTAATTCTAATAATTATATCGTCATCCCCGGTCACAATATATGCTCCATAAACTTCATTCATTTTTGTTAATCTTGCACAAATTTCTTCCTGATCACCAAGAGAATTTACTTGAATTAGTAAGATTGAATTAATATATTTGTATAATTTGTTATAATTCAAATTAACTGTGTAATTTTTAATTACACCATTAGATTCTAGCTTTTTTATTCTATTATGAATTGTCGTAATAGGTATATTTGTTAGCTTAGAAATGTCTTGAGTAGTATATTTAGCATTTTTCTTTAAATGTTCTAATATGGAAATATCCTTCTTATCAAGTTCCATTTTGGAATATATTTCCAACATTATATAAATTTATTGAAAATATATAGTATTTTTTTCCATTTTTTGGTAAGTATTTTAATAAACTACAAAAAACATATCAATTTGTGATTAAAATGTATATAGAAAATTTAAACCATTTGGAATGTAACTCGTGCAATGGGGCACATACAGCTGTTATGACTAGTCGTTTTGATGAAGTCTATTGTAATTCCTGTGGTAATATCTTACTATAAGTCACCGGTTTTACTTAGCCAGCGGGTCTAATGACCCGCTCCCTCTATTAATTATTATGATGTTGAGTCCAATGAGCACCTTGATGGGAAGGACAGTAATATTTTGTTTGATCATTTGATTCTTTAGGTTCATGCGCCATACACCTATCGCAATCAGATTGTACAACCTCTATCTTCACATTCCAAACACATTTTAGTTAACGTTTCATCACAAAATTCGCATTTCATAATTAGGATATTATTCTTTCTATAAAATTATTGTATAAACGGATAGTGCAACGGAGAAAAACCTCCGTTGAATCTCCTCACGGGCCTACGAGGATTTGAACCCCGACCAACCGGGCCGAAACCGGTTACACTATCCAAGTTATGCTATAGGCCCGTATTAAAAATTAATCGAACTATTTTAAAAATATATTCATTAAAAGATTATATGAAAAATAAAATAGTACTTATTTTACACATATTATCTTTACTTGGAATTTTATTTTCCGGAATAACTATTTATGATCATTATAATACCGAACCTTCAAGTGTTTGTTTAACTGGAGGAGGATGCGATACTGCAAATAATAGTGTTTATTCTGAATTTATGGGTATTCCTGTTGGTTTCTTCGGTATACTTTGGTTTATTTTATTTTCACTTTCAATTAGCTTTAATGAACCTGAAATAACAACTCTTTTGATTTTAGGCGGAGTAACTGTTGTAGCTTATTTTATTTTTGTAGAATTATATATTCTTAGAGTTATTTGTTCAACCTGTACTTTTATACATGCAATTGTTTATTTACAATCTTTAATCGTGCTTGCTCCCTTTATGTCCAGAACCTTTAAGAGAAATAATCGGAAGTAAATGTTTTACAATATCTACACTATCTTTTTGAGCATTCATAACTCTTGAAATATTTTTATAAGCGTCGGGTGCTTCGTCTAGAGTACCTTTTTCAATAGTACCTGTAATTCCTTTCATATCTTCTTTAAATTTTTTCATAGTTATTTTTTTCTTTGCTTCAGTTCTTGATAATTTTCTTCCGGCACCATGAGACGAACTAAATAAAAATTCCGGATTACCTTTTCCAATTACTAAATAAGAACCATCTCTCATATTTGCAGGTATAACTCCTCGTTCTCCCTTTTCAGCGGGTGTTGCACCTTTTCTATGAATATAATTTTTACCATGAGGAACTGCATGATTATGGTTTTTATTTGTCCAGATCTCATATGATAATTTTTGATTCAATATTTGTTCGATAGAATAAATTGTTTTGTAAATAATTTCTTTTCTATTTAATAATGCAAATTCTAAACCAAATTCTAAAACATTTAGATATTCTTTTCCAACAACTGAATTTATTTTAATTGGATGTGTTGCTTCAAATTCTTTATCAGAACCTGAACTTTTTTTCATATATTTTTCTGCAACTTTATATCCTATACCTCTTGAACCAGAGTGTACTATAATCCAAAATTCATTATTTGAATAACATAGTTCTAAAAAATGATTTCCGCTTCCCAGAGTTCCAAGATGAGAAAGAGATTTATTTTTTATAAATTTGTAAATATCTTTATCATGAGCTCCTTTTTCAAATTTTTCTAAAAGATTATTTAATTCTTTTTTTGTTTTATCAGAAATATTTTTTGGATGATTTAACATACCCGTTCCCATAGGAACATTTTTCATAATTTCATCATAAATTTTTTTTGTGTTATTTTTAATTTTAGAAAGTACTTCTTCATTAATTTTTACAGCAGTCATTCCACATCCAATATCATATCCTACCCACGACGGTACAATGTAATTTTTAGTTTCTAAAACAGATCCAATAGGTGCAACATAACCAGAATGTGCATCAGGCATAAGTGCAGCATTTACAACAAAATCTTGATTAACACAATGTTCAAATTGTTCTTCAGTTGCTTTATCTATGTCAATTGCATAATTGTAAATTTTCTTTTTCATTCTTCCAAAGGAACCTCTATAACTAATATTTCTGAATTTTTATCTATATTAATTTCTATATCTTCAGTTTCTGAAATTTCTATTGAATCTCTTCTATTCAAAATTTCATTATTTATTTTAACAGAGCCTTCAACTATCATTAAAAAAATTCCTTTATCTTTTTCAATTTTCAATATTTCTTTTTTATCTTCTTTAAACTTACCTAAATATATTTTTGCATCCTGATGAATGTAAAGATTATCATCATTGTTATTTCCCGAAACTATTTTGTTTAACTTATTATCCGCAAGATTTAGTTTTTTTGTTTCGTGTCTTGGTACTGCATTAAATTTTCTTGTTTTTATCCATATTTGAAATAATTTTACTATATTATTTGTCCGATTATATTCCGAATGAACAATTCCAGATCCCGCAGACATTACTTGAATTTCTCCGGATTTAATATCTCCTTCAGATCCAGTACTATCTTTATGAGATAATATTCCTTCAGTAGGTATTGTAATTATTTCCATATTATCGTGTTGATGTGCCCCAAAACCACTATTTGCAGCAATTTCATCATCGTTTAATACAATTAATTTTCCAAAACCCATTCTTTTCGGATTATAGTAATTTGCAAAGCTAAAACTAAATCTAGAGTTTAACCACGAATGATTCGCAATTCCTCTTTCATCAGATCTATGTATTAATTTATTCATATTGAAATGTATAATTTTAGTTTATAAGAGTTAAGTTTTTAAATAAAAAATAAAGTCTCACTTTATTGCCCCTTTAGTGTAGTCCGGTCAATCATCCATGGTTCTCAGCCGTGTGACGCGGGTTCAAATCCCGCAAGGGGCGTACTATTATTAGTGACATTTAGTGTAGTATATTTAGAATTTTTAAAAAAAGTCTAATAAATAAATTTATAAACCAATTATTGAAGGCTAAATAATGGCATTATATCATCCACACGAGAAAGAACAGGTTAGAGCTATAAGATATACATTAGAAACAGCTCCGCAAATTCAAAAACAGCTTAAAGAAAAATTTGGATACGGAGAAAATATGTTCTTTGATTTAGATTTAATAGAATATAGAATTCATAATTCTCGTAAAAAAATTGCCGAAGAGTTAGATGTTAAGTCTCTTTATGGTTTAAATGAGAATATTGCTGAAGGCGCAGTAAGTTATGCTTTTAGAGGTTACGATAGTGAAGAGTTTTTACCCGAATATAAGTTCGAAGGATTGTTTGGAGAACAATTGAATGATCTAATTGAAAAGAATAGAGGTAGTATAACTTGTCGGATTTATGGTCGGATTATGCGTCGGAAAAGTGCTGAAGCACAAGGTAAACATATTTGGAGTCTAGATGAATTAATAAGTTTACATGAAATTCGTGAAGAATCAATTGGTAAAGGTCGTTATAAGACAACACCATGTATGACTTATGTTGCTGAAAAATTTAATGAAAGACACGGAACAGAACTAACTGAAAAAGCATTAATTATGGCATATTCACAAAACAAACATCGTCTTTCTGAAGCCGGTGTTGAAATAGCTGAACCTTTTTGGAGTCTAGATAAGTTAGTAAGTTTACATGAAATTCGTGAAGAATCAATTGGTAAGGGTATTAAAAAAACTCAACCATGTATGACTTATGTTACTGAAAAATTTAATGAACGACACGGAACAGACTTTACTAAAAAAGACTTAACAGGGATGTATTCACTCAACAAACATCGTCTTTCTGAAGAAGAATAAATTTATTTAAACTATTACTAGTTTATTAAATCAACAGGTAAAATACTAAATATATTTACCAATTGTCACTAACAATTCTAATCACGCAAGGGGCGTATAATAACAATTATTATAAAGTTTGCAAACTAAATAAATTTATGAAAGAAAAATATAATACACTTGAAGAATTAATGGGAAATTTTTCATTTGATAAAAGTATTATGGAAAAACAGTTAGAGAATACTCATATGAATATCTTTGAAGTTTATACGGGCGGCAATAGTCATATGAATATCTTTGAAGTTTATACGGGCGGTAACTGAATCCTACTTTAAATATTAGTTTTTAATAATAAATTTAATTTTAGTTGAACATATTTGGATCTAGAAATGATACCCGTGCAGCTTGCTGCAATACAGCCCGAGATTTTCCTTTCCCATCTTAATATGTATATATAACGTAGAATCATAACACATCTAAACAGTGTTCGTTCTTTCCCAAAATGAGATACGAAAGGGCAATTGTCACCTAGAATCTCGCAAGGGGCGTGCAATGAGATATCCTATCTTTTTTTACTCAAAATATTTCCTTCTAATGGATTTTTATATGAACTTTTTGGTTTTCGGCTTTCGATTAATTTTCTCATATACTTAATTAATTTAGTGTCTAAAATCGCTCCATCAAAATTCGCATTCACTACTTCATCAAGAATCGCCCACCTAAGATCTACTTTTTTAAGATTTACTCCATCAAGATTCGCTCTTCTAAGATTTGCCTTTCTAAGGATCGCACCTTCAAGATGAACTCCTCTAAGATCCACTTCCTTAAGATTTGTATACCGCATATTTGATGCTCCAAGATCTGCTCCCCGAATATTCACCCCTCGAAGATCAGCTCCCTGAAGATTCGCTCCCCAAAGATTTGCCTTTCTAAGATCCGCTCCTTCAAGATTCGCACCCCGAAGATCCGCTAACCCAAGATCCGATCCCCGAAGATCCGCTCCTTCAAGATTCGCTCCCCGAAGATTCGCTCCCCAAAGATACGCACCCCGAAGATACGCACCCCGAAGATACGCTCCTTTTAGTGTTTTTAAAGAATATTCTTTTAATATATCTGCTATTGTTTTCATTTTTTATATTTATTAATAATTTTATATAAAATTTTGTTTGATGCTTAATTTTTATATTATTAAATAAATTATTTTTTATATTATAAATAATTAATATTTATTATGTGCGGAACTTGTGGTTGTGACGATAAAGACGGAAAATAAGTTTATTTAAACTATTACTATTTTAGTTAACTATCAATGGTTAAGAAGAAAGATAATTATACCATAGTCAGCGAATTAATTATTAAAAATAAAATTCAAATAATATCTTATTACTAACCTAACTATGACTAGGAGAATTATGAGAGGGAAACTATATCTTTCAGGCGGCGGAGATGAAAATCAAACTTATAATGCAGATAAACAAATATTTGCCGATGTTAAAAAAATTCTTTATATACCTCTTGCATGGGAAGGAGACAAATCATACGCGTTATGCAAAAAATGGTTTGAAAATATGATTTCAAAACATAAGCCGATTTCATATGATATGATTATTACAGGTACTACTGACAGAAATTTGAATAATTATGATTTAATATATATCGGAGGCGGCAACACATTTAAGCTACTTAAAGAATTAAGAGCTTCCGACTTGAGTAAAAAAATAATTGATTTCCTAAATAATGGAGGTAGCGTGTACGGAGGAAGTGCTGGTGCAATTATATGGGGAAAGCATATTGATCAAAAATACAGAAAAAAAATTATATCTAGCAGTACAGATGCAGATAAAAACAAAGTAAAACAAAGTAACACTTCTGGTTTCAACTTAGTTAAAGGATATGATATACAATGCCATTTTATAGATGACGAATTGAATGAATATATTGAATATTCAAAAAATAAGTCTGTCAAAATACTTGCAATACCTGAAGAGAGCGTCCTAGAATTTGACGGTAAAAATTTTAGAGTTTTTGGCACTAAAAAAGTAACAATCATAGATAAAAAAAATATTTCAAAAATATAAATCTAATTTTAGTTGAACATATTTAGATCTATTTAGATATTTTAAATAACGATATTTCCAGTCATAAGGATTAATGCTAGGATAATAAACTTGTTTTTGCTCAGGTCTAACTGAATAATATTTATTATATTTATATTCTAGATATTTCATCAATATTTAATATATTATTAATAAAAAATTTCGTTAGTATTTGTCTTATATTCATTAATCAACAAGATAATTATTTATAAAAATAATTTAAGAAAGATTATATGAATTTAGAACAAATTATTGATATTCCAAATTGGAAATTATCTGTTGCAAAAACACAATTTGAAGCTGCAAATATTAACAATGTTTCAAAAATAAACTTTGAATTAAAAAATTTAGATGATTTTCTAAAAGAAACAACCACATTAAGAGACGAACAAGGAAAACTATATCACAGAAGAGGTCGCCAAGGTTCTAGAAAAAGATTAAAGAATTTAGAAAGAGATTTTTTTTACGTAAATAATAAAATATTCATACCAACTATACTTGAACCATTTACAGAAAATTTGATAAAATATTCAAAAGTCCCCGAATATATTTTAGAATTAGACTTAATGGACGATAGAAATATAGTAAATATTTCAAAAATGTTAGATACAAAAAACCCAGAATTTAATGAAGTTTATGCAAAAATAAAAAAGCCAGGATTAGTTACATCGGAAGTAAGATTATTAGATACAACAAATAAACATTGGAATATGCCTAATAACAAATATGATTGGTTTAATATAATGTATCTATATAATTTTGATGATCAGTTAAAATACATGCTTCAAAATAATTTTTCTAAAGATACAATAAAGCGTTCTAAAAGTATATAAAGAATTAATTAAATTATAAATATGGTATATGAAAACTTGTTTCAATATACGCCAATTCAGCATGATTTAATTGCTCAAACACTTACACTTACATATACAATTATGATTGCAGCTCTTCTTTATTTTGCATTTAGTCTAAAAACAAATGCTCCAAAATATCGTACATCTGGAATTCTTTCGATAGTTGTTATGACTTCCGCATTTATTATTTTATTTTACCAATCACAAAGCTGGCAAAATGCTTTTACCTTTAATGCAGAAATAGGAAAATATGTTTTAGATTCCGGAGCAGATTTATTCTCAAATGGATATAGATATCTTAATTGGTTGATTGATGTACCTATGTTATTATTTCAAATATTATTCATTGTAAATTTATCACAAAAAGAATTTATCACAAAAAGAAATTGGTTTTTCATTTCAGGTGCAGCAATGATATTACTAGGTTATGTTGGTCAATTTTATGAAACAACTAATGTCAACATGTTTATTACACTTGGATTAATTTCAACTGTATTTTTCATTCATATTTTATATTTAATTTATGGAATAATTAAAGGAGCAATTAAAGATTTATCAAAGCCGGCTGGAAAAATTATGGCAGGAATTTGGATATTATTTTTATTCTCTTGGACACTCTATCCAATCGCATATGCAATGCCAGTATTAGGTTATGGAGAATGGGGAGTTGTTGCAAGACAAATGATTTTTTCAGTAGCAGATGTATTGTCTAAAGTAATTTATGGAATTTTACTTATGAGAGTTGGGCAATTAAGAAGTAAAGAAGACGGATATAAATATAATTAATTACAAGTTTCTCCTCTACAGCATTCATCGATATTATAACCGCATTTTTTACATTGCCCGTGACCATGTACCCAAATTAAATCCGATTCATTGCCACAAAAACCACATCTCATAATAAGTATATTAAATAGTTTTATAAATAAATTTTTGAAAAAGAAATATGGAAAATATAAATTACAAGAAAATACATGAAACAGCTATTGAATTGTCATCATATTTAACACGATATGAATCGGTTGAATCATTAAATGAAGTATATTTAATTAATGGAAGCTTTAGTTTTGATACATTATTTGATGATGCAGAAATAAGCATAAAAGAATTTGATGAAAAAACACTTAATTCAATTATCGGATTGTCTTTAGATAAAGCAGGATTTTACGAATTATTGTAAGTTCTCTAAATAATATTTTAGAAAAATTGAAAATAAATAAGAAACAAAAAGAATACCAAAAATCCAGTCTGCCATAATTCTTCTTGATATCATACCTCTGTGATCATGACCTTCATGCGTTTTATGACTTGGAATATTCATACTAAATTAACAAATCTTTATATAAATAAGTTTAGATATATTTTATGAATTATGATTCAACATCTGGAAAAATAAATATTAATGAAATCGAAAGACTTCTGCTATATTTTTATCCAAAAGATAATACTCCCGGATGTACAAGTCAAGCAGTAATGTATTCTTCAAACCTGGATTATTTTAATAAAAAAGGGATTAAAATAATCGGAGTAAGTAAAGATAATTTAACATCTCATGAAAAATTTATAGAAAAACATGATTTGAAAATTGATTTGATATCTGATGAAAATTTAGAATTAAATAAAAAATTTGATGTTTGGAAATTAAAAAAATTCATGGGAAGAGAGTATATGGGAACAGACAGATCAACATTTTATTTAGAAAATGGTAAAATAATTATGCAATGGAATTCTATAAAATTAAAAGATCACTTAAATGAATTAAAAGATTTCTTTGATAAGCACATTAGTTAGCTTTAAAAACCACATATTATAGCCAATATATGTCAATTAGCTATGAAAAATTAGAGAAAAAAGATAGTGAAATATATTCATTCTTAGATAATAATATAGCAAAATGGTTTAAAAATAAATATAAAAAATTCTCTCCGCCTCAAAAATTAGCAATTCATAATATTCATAATAAAAAAAATACAATTGTATCTGCACCTACGGGTTCAGGTAAAACCATGAGTGGATTTTTGTCCATACTAAATGAATTAACAATTCTATCTAATCAAGAAAAATTATTAGATTCTGTTTATTGTATATATGTTTCTCCATTAAAGGCATTAAATAATGATGTAAACAGAAATCTTATTGAACCACTTTCTGAAATACAAGATGTTGTAGGTAAAGAACTTGGAATAAGAACTGCAGTAAGAACAGGAGACACTACACCTTATGAAAGACAAAAAATGCTAAAAAAAGCACCTCATATTTTAATTACAACACCTGAATCGCTTGCTTTAATGATCACTTCACCAAAATTTTCTGAAAAATTAAAAACTGTTAAATGGATGATAATTGACGAAATACATTCAATTGCACAAAATAAACGAGGAGTACATTTATCTCTTTCAATGGAAAGATTGACAAGATTGGCAGGAGAATATACTCGAATCGGTTTATCTGCTACAGTTTCACCTATTGAAGAAGTGGGAAAATATTTAGTTGGATATAAAAACGGAAAATTAAGAGAATGTAAAATAGTAGATTGTTCATTTGCAAAACAACTAGATTTGAAAGTATTAAGTCCCGTAAAAAATATAATGCAAACAACTCAAAAAGACTTGAATAAAAGCTTTTACAAACTACTAGAAGATCAAATTGATAAACATAAAACTACATTAATTTTTACAAATACAAGAAGCGGTACTGAAAGAATTGTTCATAAATTGAGAGGAAAGTATGGCGATAAAATTGAAGCACATCACTCAGCAATTTCTAAAGATGAAAGAATAAAAACTGAAGAATCATTAAAAAATGGACAACTTAAAGTTGTGGTATGTTCAACATCATTGGAGCTAGGTATTGATATAGGTTCTATAGATTTAGTTTTAATGGTTGGATCTCCTAAATCTGTTGCGAGAGCGCTTCAACGAGTTGGAAGATCAGGACACCAATTACATTCTAAAATTAAAGGAAGATTTATTGTTTCAGATAGGGATGATTTAGTAGAATGTTCCGTAATGTTAAAGAATGCAAAAGACGGAAATATAGATCGAGTTGATATTCCAACAAATTGTTTAGACGTATTGGCTCAGCATATTTATGGCGAAGCAATATTTGAAAAACAAGATATTACAAAACTTTTCAAATTATTCAAACAAAGTTATTGCTACCAAAGATTAACTAAAAAACAATATAATGAATTACTATCTTATCTTGCAGGAGAATATTCCAGTTTAGAAGACAGATACATTTATGCTAAAATTTGGGTTGACCGAGAAGAAAATATGTTAGGAAAAAGAGGAAGACTTGCAAGAGTTATTTACGCAACTAATATTGGTACAATACCTGATGAGTCATACATTAGAGTAAAAATTGGAAATCAAACAATAGGAAGTCTTGATGAAGGATTTTTAGAAAAACTAAAGAAAGGAGATATATTCGTATTAGGCGGAAAAACATATAGATATAATTTTGCAAGAGGAATGACTGTACAAGTAACACCAATGCCAGGAAGAGTTCCAACTGTTCCAAGTTGGTTTTCAGAATCTTTACCATTAAGTTTCGATTTAGCAATGGATATTCAAAAATTCAGAAAATATATGTCTGATATGTTTGAAAATAAATATTCTAAAAAAGAAATTATAAGATACATAAATGACTATTTATATGTAGATAGTTTTGCGGCAAACTCAATTTATGAATATTTTAGAGAACAATTTGTTTATTCAGAAATTCCACATTCTAAAAAAATACTTGTTGAATTTTACAAAGGATATGGTGGAAAAAAATATACTGTATTTCATACACTATATGGAAGAAGAGTTAATGATGCACTCTCTAGAGCAATTGCATACGATTTAACAAAACGAACAAGAAAAGGAGTTTCAGTTTCAATTAATGACAATGGATTTTATATAACTGCAGACACAGATAAAATTCAAGCTATTCAAAGTTTAATGAATTTAACTCCAGAAGTTATTGAAAGTCATTTAAGAAATTCTCTTGAACATTCAGAGGTTCTAAAAAGAAGATTTAGACATTGTGCAGGAAGATCTTTAATGATTTTAAGAAGCTATAGAGGAAGAAGAAAATCAGCAGGAAGACAACAAATTGGTGCAATGATATTAATTAATGCAGTAAGAGCAATATCTGAAGAATTTCCAGTTCTTAAAGAAGCCAGAAGAGAAGTTATGGAAGATTTAATGGATATTGAAAATGCAAAAAATGTTGTTGGTGATATTCAAAAAGGAAAAATCAAAGTAAAAAATATAAGTACAGACATACCGACACCATTTGCAATGAACCTTATAACTCGAGGATACATGGATATAGTTAAATTCGAAGATAAAAGAGAATTTATACGAAGAATGCATGAAGCATTAATAAAAAGAATAGGAAAATGAAAATAAATAATAAAGTAAGTTTTGAAGATTTCTTTGTTTATTTAAATAAATCTAAAACATTGATTATTTCTGACTTACAATTAGGATATGAAGGCGATCTTATACAAAGCGGTATTTTTGTTCCTGCAAATAATTATGATAATTTGATTAAAAGAATTGAAAAAACAATTAAAAAAATTAAACCTAAAAAGATAATTATTAACGGAGATTTAAAGCACGAATTTGGAAGAATATCTAGACATGAATGGAGGGAAGTTAGAGGAATGCTTGAATTTCTGAAATCTAAATGTGAAACAATTATTGTAAAAGGAAATCATGATAATTTTATAGGACCTTTAGCAAAAAAACAAGAAATAGAGGTTGCAGATTATAAGATTATTGACGATTATTTAATTTGTCACGGAGATAAAGTATTGGATGTTAAAGAAAAATATTCCGGTATTATAATCGGACATGAACATCCAGCAATATCGATTTCTGACGGAAGTTTTTCAGAGAAATATAAGTGTTTTTTAGTTGGAAAATTTAAGAATAAAGAACTAATTGTGCAACCTTCTTCATTTTTATTAAATTTAGGAACAGATATTACAAAATATTCTACACATTCTCCATTTATTGATAATATACAAGATTTTGAAGTATATGTATTATCTGATAAGATTTTTGATTTTGGAAAATTCAAAGATATTAATCAAATTAATAAATAATAAGATATATTTATTCTATGGATCTTACAAAAAAGAAATGTGTGCCTTGTGAAGGTGGAGAACCAAAAATTTCCTATAAAGACGCATTAATTTTAAGCAAAGCAATACCTAATTGGAAAATAGTAAATAAGCATCATCTAATTCGAGAATTTAAGTTTAAAGATTTTAAAGCTGCATTAAAATTTGTTAATGAAGTAGGAAAAATTGCAGAATCTGAAGGTCATCACCCGGACATAGTTTTGAAGTGGGGATATGTTAAAATTAAATTATTCACTCATGCAATAAGAGGATTACATCAAAATGATTTTATTATTGCTTCAAAAATTGATAAGATTTAAATTATTTTGTTAAAAAAACATAATGCTATGATTAAAATGAATATGTTAAGACAACACATAATAGATTCTATTTCAGTTAGACCAATGACATTAGATAACGTAATAGATTATCAAAAAGAAAATACTAGAGGAACTTTTATTCCAAATGGCAATCAATTTCAATATGTTGCAAAACATCATTTTGATGTCCAATTGGTAGAAGATAGAGGACAAATTAATAAAAACGTATATGGATTAAGATCAAAGATTATAGAAAACTGGGATAATGAAGATTACTTATCAAATGAACAAAAATACAATATTATAGATAGATCAAATATTTATTCAAATAATCCTGAAATAATTACAAAAAATTTTGAAAGAAGATTCTTAGAAGAAATTATAAATTTAGAAAATAGAATAAATATTGAAGAAGAATAATTATTTATTCTTCTTGTGCGGGTAATCGTTCAATTCTTGAAAATTACCTTGGTAATATAAAGAAACTAATTCTTTAAAGTATCTTGAATCTCTTAAATTATTAATCATGTATAGTAGTATAATTTGTTTATTATATATTTCATCGACTCAAAAAATGAATACATAAACTATATATATTGTTTCAAATTTATATTTACTGTTTCATAAATTTACGCTCAAAATTAAGCTCATTTTTCAATCTTGAAACAGAATTTTCATTAAGAATTATCGGAAGTTTAGATTTTCTTAGAATTCCTTCTAAAAAACACAAATTAAGATAGTTATCTCTCTTATATTTTTTTGCATATTTTTGTATAATTACATCTCTGGACTCTTTATAATTACAATTTAATGATTCTCTAAAGTGAATAATATCTGCGGGCGTTATTAATTTTAGATTATCTAACTTATTATTATTTTTATTTCTATCTTTGTGATATACTAAGCACTCAGAGAATTTAAATTCAGAATTATCATAAATTTTCTTATAAATGGTTCTGTGTACAAGTTTACGAGTATATTTGTAACGTGTATATCCGTTTTTGTCAGTGTATGTTTTCATATAAAAATTATTTTATAATAATATTAAAATTTGACCTATGAATAATATATCCGAAATTATAAAGAAATATTTACAATTAAGTTATGATTATTATTCAAGTTCAAACAAGGAGAAAATAGTATTAGGTACAGTTGAATTTTTTGATGGTACAAATATAACGTTAGATCTAGAAAATAATCCAAGACTTAATGTATCAGATATAGTTTCAATTAATAAGAAAGACTTAGTTGTAGATCATTATAAAGACGGAAAGTATCATTTCAAAATAATAGATAACATCGATTTAACTCCCGGAACGAAGGTAGAAGTTACAATAAACAATAGTTTGCTCTTTCTAATTGAAAATTTAATTGAAAATATAAATTCATTAAATGAAGATAAAATTAATTTAATTAATAATATATACAATTCAACTATTGAATCGGAATTCAATAATGAAGAATATAAAATTATAAACAATAATTTTACAAAAAGCCAAAATATATTTTTACAAAAAGCCAAAGAAATTATAGAAAAAAAAGAAAAAGGTTTTTTGGTTGTAGAAGGTCCAGGCGGTACTGGAAAAACAGAATGTATCGCAGAAATATGCAATAGTTACAAAGATACAAACATGAAAATACTAATTACTGGAACAACTAATGTGAGTATAGATAATATTGTTAAAAAATTAGACACCGAGTCTGTTTTAAGAATTGGAAATGAAATATCAATTAGTGATGAAAGTGTTAAAAAATTCTCAATAAAAAATAAAACAAAAAATAATGATTTGAAATCAGTTATTCGAGATAGCAAAATAATAGCATCAACTCTAGATAGTATACATATTCATCTTAAGAAAGAAAAATTTGATGCAGTTATTATAGATGAAGCTTCAATGTCTGAAATTGCCAAATTACTAATACCTTTTAATGTAAGTGATAAAATAATACTTTGCGGAGATAGAAATCAACTATCCGGATTTATTGATAAAAAGCTGATGGATTTATTACAATTAAATTTATCGTCAGATGAAATAAATCTTATAACAAAATCTGCATTTGAAACAATTTCAGAGTATTTTGATAAACAAAATAAAACAGTGTATTTAAATGAAAATTTTAGAAATCCTAAAAAAATATTTGATTTCATAAACGATAATTTTTATGAAAAAAGAATGATAAATTTAGTTGAATCAAGTAAAGATTATGAACGTGCAAAAAGTTTTTCTGAAATTATAAATTCAGATGAACTTACTTGGATTTTTCCAAATCAAACATCGTTTGAAGAATCAAATAGAGGAATTTTTAATCCAATAAAATATGAATTAAATGGTAAAAATTCTTACATAAATTTAGGAAATGCTGCAATAATAATAATGGTGTTAAAAGAAGCCATAAAAAAATATGAAAAGAAAGATATCGGAATTATAACTCCTTTCAATGGACAAGCCAATTTATTGAAACAATTTATTTCGCAATATCCCGAATTTATATTAGATAAAAAATATGTTGACGAAAAAAGCCGAATTAAAAATGCATATTCTATACTATCTTCTGTAAAAATAAATACAATAAATAAATTTCAAGGACAAGAGTCAGATTTACTTATATTTGATTTAACATCAAACGCTTCATTTGTTTTTTCAGATTATAGAAAGTTAAATGTTGTATTGGGAAGAGCAAAAAATCAAATAATCACAATAGGAATACCACCAAATATACCCATTTTCAAATCTTTATTTGAATATAGTAAAACATATGGAGACATAGATTATACCGATCACTCACTATCTTTTTTAACAAACAGTAAAGAACTGGAAGATTTTGAAAAAATTTCTAATTTAATAAAAACAATAAGACCAAATATATTTGAACTAGAAAAAGAATTAATTAAATCTTTACTTATAGAATATTCTAAACAATTTAATAATATAGGACAAAAAGATAGCGAACACATAATAAAAGAAGTAATTAGAGAATATTATTCTGCCGAAGTAATAAATGAAAATAATTTTGATGAAGTTGATCAACTTATTAGAGCAAAAATAAATGAATACAACTTTAAAAAAAATGGTGGATCTTTGCTAAATTATATGTAATATTTATATACTAAAATAAATTATTATTATATGAGTACATACGAATCAATGTCGATGTTAGGTTCATCAGAATTGAGTCTTCTACTATTGTTCTCATTAGTAGCATTAATCTTGAAAGGTTTTGGATTATGGCATAGTGCAAGAAATAATCAAAACTGGTGGTTTGTTTTAATATTAGTATTAAATACCATCGGAATATTACCTTTAGTTTATATGTTATTTTTCAGAGCAGATAGAGAAAAGACTGACTTTTTTGGTAAAAAAAGAACCAAACAAAAGCAAAGAAAAAGCCAAAAATAATATCTAATTTTCTGTGTCTTTTTAACTTAAATCTAGATATTCCTATTGCTAAAGACCAAAGGTAAAGAAATATATTGTTAAAATAAAGAGCCACGAATAATGATACTGAAGAATGGTTACTCGGAAAAGACAAGTTATCGGATTTGTCAGGTCTTTCTGATTTAACAACATGCTTAATTAATTCATTAAATAATGAAATGATACCGCAAAATATAATTAGAGTTAATGATTCAAATCCTTTAATTAAAAAGATAATCGGGAATGCAACTATTAGACTATCTGATATAAATCTCCAATAAATATAAAAAATGTAATTTATTTTATTTAAATTAATCTACGAATAAGTTAATTTTTTAAATCATACTTAAAATAAATTCTTACCGCAGGAGTTCCAGAGCGGTCAAATGGGATGGACTTAAGATCCATTGGCTTAGTGCCTTCGCAGGTTCGAATCCTGCCTCCTGCATAAATAAATAAGTTTTTAAATAAATATATTTTCGTAAATTAAAATGTTTGGTCCTCATTTAACTATTGATTTAGAAGATTGTAATTTAGAAAAATTAAATGATCTAGATTATGTTTTTAATTTTTTAAACGAATTACCTGATGAAATAGGAATGACCAAAATTACACAACCGCATGTATTTAGATATTCAGGTCTTGTTCCAGAAGATGAAGGAATAACTGGCATGGTGATAATTGCGGAATCACATATATCGATTCACACATTCCCTAAAAAAAATTATGCGTTTTTAGATGTATTTTCTTGTAAACCTTTTGATTATGAATTTACAGCAAATAGAATTATCGAATATTTTGAATCAAAAAATCATACAATAAATGTTGTTAAGAGAGGAGAAAATTTTCCGAGAAATTAATAAACTATTAAATTATTAGTTTATATGATTGATTTAATATTATTAGTTATAGCATCATCAATTTTAATTTTTACCATTAGTATAGGAGTTATAAAAAAAGAAGATATTGGTCCACACTATTACCATTTGGATTCAAGAGGCAGAATAAAAGGATTTGAAGATACAGAAGAATCAAGAAAAAAAGATACTTATGTTCTAATAAGACCAACATTAAGCGATACATATGGAAACGGACTAATAGATGGAATTATGGAATATGGTAAGTTGCCAAAAGTCAGAGAAGATTTAAATGAAATTATAAGACACAGAAGAGTAATAAGAAGAGCCTTAGGTAATTTTGGCGGATGGCGAATTAAAAAAGAAGATCTTAATGAAAAAGTAAATTCAATGAAGATGGATTATTTAAGTTTAAATGAAAGAGAAAGAGCAAATATCTTGATTCAAAAAATAACAAACGACCATAAAAGAATTTTAGAAAACTTATCTAAACTACCGGGTCCGAGTAAAATAAATTCTTTTCAAAATAATATTTCTAATGTAGTTACTGTTGGTATAATTGATGGACTAACTGATGAAGAGATTATTAATAGAATAAACTTTGAATCATCAAAAATTTTACTAAATTAGTCAATACAATATCTTTATAAATGCAAAATATTCCCAAAAAATATGGTAAGTCAAAAAGACGGTCATTTTGTATGTGAAACATGCAAGTACAGATATCCTGCAAAGGAATATGCTGAAAGATGCGAAGATAATTGCAGAGCAGGTACATTCGATCCAGATTTAGAAGATTATGGTCTTCCTCCGCTAGAGTAAATATTATAAAATAACACCATATAACTCACTATGAAATTTAATAAAGAAGCAATTAGAATTTTATTATTTTTATTAATCGGTATTTCTTTAGTAAAAATGAGTTATGAAGAAACACCAGAATCATTATTAATTACATATAAAACAAAAATAGCTACAAATGATAACGGAGATCAAATTATTGATCAAAGATATAAAGTTGGAGAAAATAATAATTGTATATATGATTGTAAAAGTTATTCTGAAAATTCAGATTTAATATATCACTCCGCCATGGTAAGATCTTTTGGAGTATGTAATTGCAGGTATTTAGAATGAGACAGCCAAAATCTATGTCCGAATTAGTATATTTTACTCGTAGAAAAGACGAATTTGGATTAGTTAAATTATGGGTATTTAGAGAAAATTGCCCTAGTTGTAATAATGCTCAAATGGGTAAACCAGTTGATCCAAAAACAAAAAAAGTAAAATCAAGAGCCAAAGAATATGTTTGTCCAGAATGCAATCATATTATTGAAAAAGAAGAATATGAAGATTCCTTGGATGCAAATATTGAATACACTTGTCCAGAAGGACATTCTCATGAAAAAATAATGCCTTTCAAAAGACAAAAAATATCTATAAAAGATCCTAAAACTGGTAAAAATAAGAGAAAACTTGGAATAATGTTTAATTGTGAAACTTGCGATTTTGAAATAAAAGTTCCAAAATTAAAATAAATAACTTTTTAATATAAATTTAATAAAAAATTTAATGCCTCGGTAGCTCAGTATGGTAGAGCGCTGCATTGGTAATGCAGAGGTCGCGAGTTCAAATCCCGCCTGGGGCATCCAACGCATAGTTTCATTTAGTGTAGTATATTTGGAATTTTTTAAAAAAAGTAAAATTTATAAACCAATTATTGAAGGCTAAATTATGACATTATCTCATCCACACGAGCAAGAGCAGGTTAGTGCTATAAAATATACATTAGAAACAGCTCCAAAAGTTCAAAAACAACTTAAAGAAAAATTTGGATATGGAGAAAATATGTTTTTTGATTTGGACTTAATAGAATATAGAACTAAAAATTATGCTAAAGATATTGCTGAAGATTTAGATGTTAAATCTCTTTATGGTGTATCTGAAGGAGTTGCTGAACACGCAGTATGTAGCGCTTTTAGAGGTTACGATAGTGAAGAGTTTTTACCCGAATTTCAGTTTGAAGGATTGTTTGGAAAACAACTGAATGATATAATTGAATATAATAAATATAAGATTAATGGTCAGAAAAATTACGCCAATGGTTTGGGTAAACTAACAGCTGAAGAAAGGTCCAAACTTAATCTGAAAGCTGTTGAAGCACGAGGAGACCATATTTGGAGTCTAGATGAATTAGTAAGTTTACATAAAATTCGTAAAGAGTCAGTTGGCAAAGGTCATGATAAAACTAGACCATGTTGGAATTATGTTACTGAAAAATTTAATGAACAACACGGAACAGACCTTGGTAAAACAGCCGTATCAGTAGCATATTCAAAAAACAAACATATTCTTTCTGAAGCCGGTTTTGAAATAGCTGAACCGTTTTGGAGTTTAGATAAAATATTAAGTTTACATGAAATTCGTGAAGAGTCAGTCGGTAAAGGTCATTTTAAGAAAAAACCATGTAGGACTTATACTACTGAAAAATTTAATGAACGACATGGAACAGACTTTACTAAAATAGAATTAAAAACGGCATATTCACGAAACAAACATCGTCTTTCTGAAGCCGGTGTTGAAATAGCTGAACCTTTTATTTGGAATCTTGACAAAATATTAAGTTTACATGAAATTCGTGAAGAGTCATTTGGCAAAGGTAATAAAAAAACAAGTCCATTTTGGACTTATGTCACTGAAGAATTTAATGAACAACACGGAACAGACTTTACTAAACACGCATTAAGACAAGCATATAGTAAAAATAAACAACGTCTTTCTGAAGCCGGTGTTGAAATAGCTGAACCTTTTAGTTGGAATCTTGACAAAATATTAAGTTTACATAAAATTCGTAAAGAGTCATTTGGTAAAGGTCATGATAAAACTAGACCATGTTGGAATTATGTTACTGAAAAATTTAATGAACAACACGGAACAGACCTTGGTAAAACAGCATTAAATACGGCATATTGGCGAAACAAACATATTCTTTCTGAAGAAGAATAAGTATATTAATTATGCTTTTTTAAGACATTAAAGTTTAATAATATAATTAATAAATGTTATATGAATGCCAAATTAATAAAAAAAACTAAAATTACTCAAGACATATATTCATTAATTTTTAAATCGGATAGTAAGTTTTCATTCAAACCAGGACAGCATTTGGTTGTTACATTTAAACACAAAGGAATGGAAGAAGTTAGACCATATAGTTTTGCGTCTCTGCCAAAAGAATTACATTTTTTTGAATTAAATATAAAACGATACAAAGACGGACTAGGATCTAAATATATGACTGACTTAAAAATTGGAAATAAAATTAAAATTGAAAAAATAAAGGGAAATTTATATGTACGAAACAAGAATAAAAAAAATATATTTTTAGGAACTGGAACTGGAATAATACCAATGATTTCAATGGTTAAGTCATTAGAAAATAATAAATCAGATTTTTATTATGGATGTAGAACTGAAAAAGATATAATTGATTTTAAAGAACTAAAATCTAAGACAAATTCAATAAATATTATTTTATCAAAACCAAAAACTAATTGGAAAGGTAAAAAAGGATATGTTCAAGATAATTTTGAAAAATTAAGTAAGACATCAGATTATTACATTTGCGGAGTTCCAAATATGGTTGTTCAAACTAAAAATAAATTAATTGAACTAGGAATACCAAGAAAAAATATATACACAGAAGGCTGGGAAAAAATTGAAAATGAAGTTAAACTTGTAAAAAAAATTGGAAAAATAAATAAGTTTACTAATTTTATTGTTAATAAAATATTAAAAAATACAGATACAAATATAATAAATAAATAAAATGTCAAATAAAATAAGAAAAGAATTGAATAAAATATGTGACCAGAGAGGATGTAAAAATATGGCAAATACATCCAAATATTGTAACTTTTGTAAGAAAATTCTTTGTGATAAACATTTGTCTGGTAGACACCATTGTAAAAATTATGGCCAGATTTAAATATAATTAAAAATATTTTTTATATGATTGAAATATATTTGCTAATCTCATTATTGGCAGTATGGTACGGTGCACATATAGTAGTAGATCATGCTCTAATTGTTGCTAAAGAGCTTAAAGTTTCAAAATTGTTTATGGGATTAACAATTTTATCTTTAGGTACAACACTTCCAGAAATATTTACTCATATTAATGCTAGTTTAGTTGAAAAGTCGGGACAATTTGCATCCAATATAGCTTTAGGAGCAAATATTGGATCAAATATTTTTGAAACTACTATAATGATAGGTATACTGGGATTATTTACTACAATAAAATCTTCAAAAAATATTCAAAATAGAGACGGTATTGTATTATTATCTTCTGCAATCTTACTATTTTTGCTTGGAATTGATGGAGTAATAAGTAAAGTTGACGGAATAATTCTAATATTAACTTATTTGATTTATTTATTTTATTTATACACGCGAGAAGAAAAATTAGAAGATATTATCTCACGAAAATCAAAATTGACTCATAAGCAATTTAATACATTTTTACATCACGGTTTTCTAATTGCAGTAGGTTTATTCATACTACAAATTGCAGCAGAAGGTGTAATAATGAATACACTACAATTATCCGAAATATACGGTATAGATCAATCATTCATAGGATCCATAATTATAGGTTTCAGTTCTGCATTACCAGAATTTACTGTTGCAATTATTGGTTTATTAAAAAAATCTAGAGAAATATCTTTGGGAGTAATTTTTGGATCAAATATTACAAATCCTACTATCGCAGTCGGAATAGGTGCACTTGTATTTGATAATCCAATATCAAGATCTTTATTATTTTTTGATATACCTTATATGTTTTTGATAGTAGTTTTATTACTAATCTTATTCAAAGAAGATCATAAATTTGGTAAAAAAGAAGGTATTATCATGATTTTATTTTACATATTTTATGTATTTTATAAATCAAAAGTATACGGAGTAATATGATAATCGGAGTTTATGGTAAAATTGGTTCAGGAAAGTCATTTGCAGCAAGTTATATTTGTAAAAAGTATAAATACAAAGAATATTCCCTTGGCGATGAAGTAAGGATACAAGCAAAAAAAGATAAAGTTGAGCCAAATAGAAAAAATTTGTCCAAAATATCAAGTACTTACAGAAAAAAATATGGAGAAGATTACTGGGTAAAAAGATTAGTAAAAAAAATAAAATCTAAAAAAATATTAATTTCAGGAATTAGAAGTTATACAGACTACTTATATCTAAAAAAAATTTACCCAAAATTATTTCTAATTGAAATTTATTCAACAGATAATATTAGATTTAATAGACTATTAAATCGTAATAGAATAGGAGATCCTAAAAATAAGTTTGAATTTATAAAACAAAATTTAACAGAATATGTAAATTTTTCAGGCGTATACAAATTAGAAAAAAATGTAGATACAAAAATTGAAAATAATGAAAAACCAAATAAATTATACAAAAATATTGATAAAATAATAAACCAGAAATCTTTATATTAGTTTAATGAATAAATTTTATGTGAAAAAGTTAATATTATTTTTGACATTTCTAGTATCAATATCTAGTGTTTACGCATTATCTCCGATTATATTAGATACTAATCCTATTGATAATTCAATAAATTCCAGAGAAGCAGCTACGTTTGAAGTTACAATTATTAATAATATGAATGAACCCAAATCTTTTTTGATGTCAGCACCATTAAGTAAATGGGACGTAACATTTTCAGACTACACTGTAAAAGTTGCCCCAAAAAATACTAAAACCATAAACATGAGATTGGCACCTCCAATGAATTCAAACGAAGGTAAATATGCAATATTTATTAAAGCCACAGATATTAATGATCAAGAATCATCTGCTTATAATTATGCTCTTGTTGATATTACCGATGTAATAACTGACGATAATCGGGAAGTAACTATAAATGAATCTGTAACAAAAACATTTTTTACACACAATTATAATTTTTTAATTAAAAATACAGGTAATGTCAGATATACGGATACATACATTGATTATTTATCAGAACTTGAATATTTTTTATTTTATACAGATAACATATATGAAGTTGATCAATATGGAAAAGACAGAGTAATTAAATTTGATTATGGATTAGATCCTAACGAAGCCATAGAAATAAATTATTCAATAAATTACTCAAAAATATATTTAATTATACTTTTAATATCTGGAGCATTCATCGGATTCTTATACTATTATTTAAGTAGATTTAAGTTAGAAAAATCATTGGGTAAAAACAAAGATACATTTTCAATTATGCTAAAAATTACAAATAAGTCAAAAGTTGAGCAGACAGGATTAATTGTAGAAGATTTTATACCAATGCCACTAACATTAATAAAAAATTTTGGAACAGCAATACCTGACCAAATCATATCTTCAAGAAAAGGTACAAAATTAATATGGAAATTTGATTCATTAGCACCTAAGGAAGAGAGATTACTTTCATATGAAATAAAATCAAAAATCCACGTAATTGGAAAATTAAATATACCTCAAGCAAACCTTACACAAAAGAAATCTGGCAAACAATTGGCAAAAATATTTTCAGGAAAATTAAATTTAATTGGTAAATAATAAATAATTTTTTAAAGTAATTATATATAACTTATTTAACCCTCTGTAGCTCAATCTGGTAGAGCGCGCGACTGTAGTTGGATACTGGAATAAAATTCCAGCAGAAATCGCGAGGTTGCTGGTTCGATTCCGGCCGGAGGGATTAATTATTGATTAATTCCTAATGATTCATAAATATCATTTAAAGTAAGATTATATTCAACTGCGATTCCTTCATGCGACCATCCTGAATCCAATAAACTGGAAATCCAGTCTCGATCCGGTAAAGATTTGCATAATTCTTCCAAAGTTAATTCAGAATTCTGAATATCATCTAAATTTCTTACTACTGGTATATTCTGAATATCATCTAAATTTCTTACTACCGGTCTATTTCTATAAGGATTATCTATTCCCATTACAGTATAAATTTTAGAAGGATCAATTACTTTTACATCATTAGAACCTCCAGTTACATAAAGTGCTCTAATGTCTCTATAAATTGTTTTATCATCAACTAGATCTTCTAAACCATAAGTAGGATCTATGGATTTATTTGGATTACCTGCTGAAAAAAACTTTGTTTTTCCAAAATGATCTTCAATTGATCCGTCATGAATAGAAATATATGTAATTAAATTAGGATCTTTATTTGAAATAGAAATTTTTTCTGATATTTTTTCAATTAAACCAAACATTCTTAGTTTATGAAAAGATAATCCCTTTTCTTCATCTTTTAAATCTAAATATTTGTTCCTTGCATTAATTAAATCTTCTTCAGATAAATCTACATAGTGTTCATTATCTCTAACATAACTTTGACCAATACCGGATTCTCCAGTATGTGAATGAGCTGAACTAACTTTAAATGTTACATATGTCATAAAAATAAATTTGAAAATGGCTTTATAAATTTAACTATATTTTAGATATATCGTGAGAATTGGATTCTCGCATACCTGAACCAGTAATTCTTATAAATTCGGCACTTTCTTGCATACCTTGAATAGAATGAGCTCCACAATAAGATATACCAGATTTTAATCCACCATGTAGTTGTTTAATTATATCATTTGTAGGGCCCTTATATGCAACTAATCCTTCAACACCTTCAGGAACAATATCAAAAATATCTGATCGAATATTTTCTTTTTCCTGCTTACTCATATTAGCACCATAACCTGCCATTCCACGAATAATTTTAACTCTTTTACCATCTTTTACCAAAACTTCACCAGGACTTTCGTCTGTTCCCGCAAGAAGACTTCCAAGCATTACTGTTGATGCTCCAGCTGCCAATGCTTTTGTTATGTCTCCAGAATTTTTTATTCCACCGTCTGCAATAATAGGAACTCCATATTTTTTTGCTACAGATACAGAGTCCAAAATAGCTGTCAATTGAGGAACTCCTGAACCCGTAACAATTCGAGTAATACATATCGATCCAGGTCCAACACCCACTTTAATACCATCAGCCCCATTCTCTATAAGTTCCATTGTTCCATCTGCTGTAGCAACATTTCCAACTATTACTTCAATATCAAATTTAGACTTTATAGATTTAAGTGCGCTTAAAGCTAAATCAGAATGACCATGAGCTATATCAATTACCAAAAAATCTACTCCTGCATCAATTAAAGCAGATGCTCTATTAATATAATCTTTAACACCAATTGCAGCTCCAACAACTAAATGACCGTTTTTGTCAATTGTAGCTTTTTTAGATGTTTGATTTAGTATATCTTTTGAGGTTATCATACCAATAACATTATTTGATTTATCAACAAGAGGCAATTTTTCAATTCTATATTTATCCAATAATTCTTTTGCTTGATCAAGATCGGTATTTTCATTACCTACAATTAATTTTTCTCGTGGAGTCATTATAGTCATAGCAGTGTTTCCATTGTGCTTGAACCTAATATCTCTCTCAGTTACAATTCCTTGTAGTTTGTTATCTTCAGTTACAAGGAGAGAATGAACTTTTTTTGTTTTCATAATGTATTTAATTTCATCAAGAGTTGTATTCAAACTCACTCTATACGGTTCTTTAATTATTCTATTTTCTGCACGTTTTACTAATTTTACTTGTTCTACTTGTTCTTCAATAGAATTGAATCTATGAATTATTCCTACACCACCAGACCTTGCCATAGCAATTGCCATTTCAGATTCAGTTACAGTATCCATATTTGATGAAATAATTGGAACTTTAAGTTTAATTTTCTTAGTTAGATTTGATTCTGTTTCAACATCGGATCTAGAAATAACAGAGGATTTTTTAGGAACTAATAAAACATCATCAAAAGTTATGCCTGTTCGCATTTTGATAAATTTTTCTTTTTATATATAAACTTTTATTTATTACGGGGGAGAACATATAGGCATTCCGTTAGGATGTCTACCGTCAATCCAATTCAATACATTTTCAATATTTGAAAGCATAAATTGAATTTCATCAATTTTTGAATCAGAAATTATTTTTTCTAAATCTGACAATGTATCTTTTATGGAATCTAAAGACGATAAAGAATGCTCTTGTGAAGAATTATATTCCTTATCAGAAAAGAGATAAGTATGTAAATTATTGGATTCAGAATTATTAATATATGAAAATACCAGTTTATCCTCTTTATCATAAACATTAATTCCATTACTATTAATTATTGTATTATATATCTCTGATTCAGATCTAAGAGAATTTATTGCAGAATGATATTCATTTTTTATATCCATAGAATGTGAGTTAATAATTACTATTTATAAAATTTCTGTAAAGCCTTATAAATTTAATTAGCATAATAATCTATGGTTAAACAAATTAAATTAGATTATAATCTAAATGATCTTGAACCGGTTATTGATAAAGCAACTATGGATTTGCATTATAACAAACACCATGCAGCGTATACAAAAAATACAAATAATATTTTAGATAACCTAGATATTAAATCAGAAGACCATATTGAAATATTTAAACTTTCTAAAGGAAATCAATCATTAATCAATAATGGCGGAGGTTGGTGGAATCATAATTTTTATTTTGAATCTTTATCAAAACCCGATACATCAAAAATATCAAAAAAATTTATGGATATAATATCAAAAAATTTTGGTTCATATGATAAGTTTGTAGACTTATTCTCTAATACTGCTGCTACACGGTTTGGTTCCGGATGGGCCTGGTTAGGTAAAAAAAATGATGGCTCGCTAGAAATTTATTCTACTTCAAATCAAGATAATTGTTTCATGGATCATATCAAAAATAATTCAAATCCAATACTTTGTATAGATGTTTGGGAACATGCATATTACCTAAAATATAAAAATAATAGAGCTGAATACATCAAAAATTATTTTAGAGTTATTGACTGGGATAAAGTTGAATTAAGATATAATGAAAATTAAAAAATGTATTTTATGCGGTTGCAAAGATCATCTCATTGTTGGTTGTGTTAATCATAAAGCAAAAACATGTAATTGCTACAAAAAAAAGTAATATAAGTTTTTATTTAATTAATTTTTATGGATGAAGAGTTCTATGATGAATTATCATATAAAAGAATTCAAAAAATATTGAATATTTTTGAAAAAAATTATGATTTAAAAAAAATTAATCGTAAAAGATTAATAGACGGCATCCAAGGATTATCATTTACATCTGCATTAAGTTCCGGTTATTTTTATTTGGCAAACTCTAACAACCATTTATTTGATTTTTATCAAGGAAAAATTGCTCTTTCTATTATGGGCGGATTATCTTCAATAGTTGGTTTAATGGGAATAAATCAAATATATAAACGAGATTTGGAAAAATATAATAAAATAAAAAAAGAAATAGAAGAATTGAATATAGAAATAACTACATTGGAGAGTATTTTAACAGAAAATGAATAATCAAGATAAACTTAGATTAAAAAATGAAATAGCTAAATTAATTAGATTTCATAATAAATCGGGAAGTCACTGGAATTGCTATCGCTATTCTACTGCAAATACATACGAACATGAAATGCGAAAGTTCCAAGTGTTTATGGAATTAAGAAAAAGACAAATTGATGTAATGACTGAAGTTATATTTGAATCTGGCGGAAGGGCAGATTTAGTTACGTCAGAAGGAATTATTTATGAAATTTTACATTCCGAAAGTATAGAAAAATTTAATGAAAAATTAAATAAATATCCTAGACAACTAGAAATAAGAAAAATACATACAAAAGATTCATGGGATCCATCACTTCTTGATTAATTTTCTATCAACACCAAATAATTTTGTAACATACATAATTAATTTATTATTTAATATAGATTTACTTTTATCAAACTTTTCCATTAATCCAAAAAATGCAATTGTTAATAAAAAATAATTCAAAGGAGTAATTAATTTAAAACCATCATAATAGCCGTAGTTACCCGTAGATATAATTATGCTTTCAACAATGTAATCAAGTATTCCTACAAATAATGCTACAGAAAGTACGCTACTTTTATCTAAGTCTGATTTAAATGTATTGAATCCCCATAAACCAAGAGGAACTGTAAAAATCAATAGAGATTCATCAATTCCAATTAATAAATTAGATCTTAAGTAAAGTATAAATCCCATAAGTGAAAGAATTCCAAATAAAAAATTTAATTGTAAATTATATTTTACTTTTTTGAGATTGGAGTGAATAAACTTTCCAATAACTGCTGCTGTAAAAAACATAAATGGAAGTTCAATTGGTATTAATCCAAAAATAAAATAGTATGATTCGTTATAGTTCCAAAATTCATTGTATGTTCCAACAAATTCAACAAATATATCAAGAACTGCTGCTAAAAGACCAAATAATAAATAATCTGTTAAAATAGAATAATTTTTTTTATAAATTGCATCGCCAAATAAAATAATATTAATTATTAATCCAATAATAAATAAATAAAATAATTCGTTCATAATAATATTATATTGACACAATTAAAAATTCTTCTAATAAAAAAATTTAAAAAGGACTTAAAAAAATAAAATTAATGGCAATGAATAGAAATTATGCGTCATTTTCAAATGAAAATTTGATGATGGAGTATATAATACAAAGTACAGAAAGATCACATTTGGGTTTGGCAACTAGATCAAGCCTTACAAAAGGACTTAGATCTGCACTTTCAAAAACATATGTTCAAGATAAAAATGGAATTGATACAGATGTTCTATCTGAAAGTTTATATTCATATATTAGAAAAAATAAATTACAGGGCTATGTAAGAAAAACCATGATAGCCAATTTAGAAGATGCAATAAATTTTTGGAATGAAGATTCGATAAACGGTGGTACTTTATTAGATATATTAGCTCCTAGTCAATCAGAATAAGTTATATATAATCTTATTATAATATATTATGAAAAAAATATTATTTATAATATTAATTTTATTTTTTCCTATTGTAATAGCTCATAAACCTTTTTATGAAATTTCAAATTATACTTTAATAGAAACACCCGAAATATCGCATGCATATTATTCTGAATTAAATGGATCTGAACATATTTATGAAATAAATTCTGACAAAGATTTTAATTTATATGTAAATATTTTAGTTCCTTATGAAAGTAACCAGAGAGATTTCTTAGTAGAAATTTATCAAGATAATATACTTATTAATACTTTGAACAAAGAAAACTATAATTGGACATATTTTTTTGAGCAAATAGGCGGCGATGAATATTGGATGGGTCCAGAGTATGAAAAAATATCAGAATCTGGAAATTATAAATTAAATGTATCTTCTAAAAATAATACTGGAAAATATATATTGGCAACCGGAAAGATTGAAAGTTTTTCATTTCAAGATACGATAAATACAATTACTATTCTACCAAAAATAAAATCAGAATTTTTTGATAAAAATCCCTTGTCTGCTTACATGAATCGTTTTGGATTAATTTTATTTTTATTAGTATTAATTCCAATAATTATATTTAGAATATATAGAAATTAAAATTTTTTATTGGTATACTTGTGTTTTATCACATGTGTTTGATAGCACTCTTTACAAAAAGAAAATATCTTTAAACGCATTTTTTTACATTTTTCACAAGTCATAAGTTCTAAATCTCTTTCACATTTATGACAGATTGGCATATAAATTTATAATTCTAAAATTGATAAACCTTTTGTATGTTTAATATAAAATCGTATTGTAAGAATTAAAAAAAATATACCAACTATTATTGACGCAATACCGATTGGATAAAAAATTTCAGATTTTTCAGCAAAACCAATGAATGCTATTCCAGGTAACATCAAGGATATTGAAGTTCGTATCATGGCCAATATCGTTCTATCTCTAGCTAATTGGGTTCTTTTGTATGCAAGTTTATTATTATTCATAAAATAATTAAGATAAAATATATATATAAAAATATCTGACATAAACGCCCGCACCG
>JAYPKL010000004.1:0-43716 GCA_038128845.1 Candidatus Woesearchaeota archaeon
GAGTAACAACTAACCAATGCTCACCAAAAGCCGCAATATCTCCATCTGTTGCATCAACAGTTTTTTTGATTTTGTCAATAACTCTCTTTAAACCAATTGAATCTTTGTCTTTCAAAGGCAACATATTTACAATTGCGATAGTTGATCCGGAACGGATAGCATCTAAAATATCTTTAGATGAATCAAAATTTTCAATTCTAAAAGTTCGAACTAATAATTTTGAATTATTATTTACTTGATTTGAGTTATCAATTTGTACATAATCTTCTGTTAAAGTTGCATCTTCGGAAGTATTTAGTATATTTCCAAAGGAAAATTTATCTTTAAATCTATTGAACGGATTCATATAAATCTTTAATATTTCATATTATAAATATTATTATGCTAGTGAATAGAATATTATTCTTCTAAAATTGAAGATAGATTCCAGATTTGAGTTCTTGAAAAAGATTCTATATTTGGGTCATCTGATATTTCTGATAATATATCTTTTGCTCCATTGATTACTTGTTCAACATTTGTAGAACTATCGCTTAATTGATTTGATATAAAAACTAGTTTTTCTTTAACATTTTTTGGAAGATATTTATCTTCATCTATTAATTCTATAAGTAATTCTTTGAACTCAATTAGATTTTTCATCTTTTAATGACTCCTGTATTTTTGATTGAATTTCTTCACTCTTTTTTGATAATTTTTCAATTTGTTTATTAATAATTACCAAGTTTGCAGATAATTGAGTTTTTTGTAATTCAAGGTCTTTAATTACTTCTTTAGGATCTTTTGGAATCATTATAGAACCGATAATAGAATAAACTTTGTCTTCAACTTTGCTTGCTTCAGTAATTGAAGTTTCAATTTCTTTTATTGAAAATTCCATTTGTCTACTTTGTGTGTCAAATATGTGCAATCTTTGTTGTAAAATATTTAATTCGTTTAAATCTTCGTTTAATTTATTTTCCATTTTTTAATTTCCAGGTTTTTTCAACAATTGACATTAAACCAGATAAGTTTGTAACAATTGCTCTAAATACTATTACATCTTTAGCTGTAATATTAATTTTTAAATCCTTCCCCAGTTCCATTTCATAAAAACCTCTGTCATTTTTGAAATTTTGTTCGGGAAGAAGGGCTTCATAAAATAAATTAAGATATTTTTTAGAACCTTTTAGAATAATTGTTGATTCAATCATCTTGCCTTTACAGGTTTATTGTTTAAAGATCTTGCCTTGAATAAAACTCTTGATGAACAATAAGGGCAGATAACTCTATGTCTAATTTGATCTTCTTTAATTGACTTTGAACAGTTTTGACATACATATACCATTTTATTCTGATGTTGCCGGAGAATAAGCTTTTCCGGTAAATTTAGCTTCGCAACCATTACAGTACCAGATTCCTACGGATAATCTTTTAACTTTGGATTTAAGGCAGTAAGGACATTTGTGTTTTGCTCTTTGAGATATTTCGGAATTTAATAATCTTTGTTTGATTCTTCTACCGTATCTTGCACCGAATCTACCTGCGGATGCTAATTTTTTAAGTTTCATATTGAATTGTATGTGTAGTATTTATAAGGTTTTTTATATGCGCCGACCGGGATTTGAACCCGGGTCACCAGCTTGGAAGGCTAGAATGATACCAGACTACACCATCGACGCACATTAATTTTCATTAATTTCTATTTAAAAAGTTAACCTTTAAAATTAATAAATTGAAATTCTATATGAAAGTATTAACCATAGTGGCACATCCGGATGATGAGGTTTTAGGATGCGGAGGAACATTAGCACACTATAATGAAAAAGGTTACCAAACTAAAGTTTTAATTTTTACTAACGGAGAAAATTCTAATTTAATTAAAGATTCAACAGAACTTGCAAAAACAAGAAAAAAAGAATCTAGATCTGCATTAAAAATATTGGGCACAGAGGATGTTTATTTTATGAACTTACCGGACAATACATTGAAAAAAGAATTAAAAGACAAATTGATTATTAAAAAAATACAAAAACAAATTGAAGAATACAAACCGGATATAATTTTGACTCATTCTGATGATGATTATCATCCTGCACATAGAAATGTTGGTAAATTAGTTAAATTTTTGACAAAAAATGAAAAAATAAGAATATATACTTTTTATATTGGAATACCTATAAAAGCAACTAAAAAAAATAATCCAAAATTAATTATAGATATAACTCAATATATGGATAAAAAAAATAAAGCCTTAAGAGAATATAAATCTCAAAAATTTAATTTTAATTATTTCAAAAATTTATCTCTACTTAAGGATTTAATACATGGTTTTTATAATAATAAAAAAAATGCAGAGGTATTTTACAAATGGTGAATATACTGGTTGTTTCAGATACTTTTTATCCAAGAATGGATGGAATAATAAGATTTATGACTGAATTAAATAAAAATATAAGAAATAAATACAATCTTAAATTCTTAATACCTGAACTTGAAAATTCAGAATATTTTATTAAAAAATATAATTTTAATGTTGAATATTGTCCTACATTTAATTTTTCAATTGCAGAATTTAATCCAGCTAAACCTGTTAAAAAAATAATAACTGATGAAATTAATAAAGCAGATATTATTTTTGTAAATACTCCTGGCGGACCTCTGGGAATATCTTCCATTTATCGTGCAAAAAAATTAAATAAAAAAGTTATAGGATATGCACATACGATTGATTGGGAATTATTTCCAATTTTTGGAGATGCATTTATGTTATTTAATAAAAAAATTAATTTAACTTCAAAATCAATTTCAAGAATAATAAACCCGTTATTAAAACGATCTTATAACAAACTTGATCTAATTTTGTATCCTAATGAAAAAATAAAAAAAATCTACAAAGATTTTGGAATTAAAGTTAATTCAAAAATATTAAGTCTTGGTGTGGATAAAAAAAGATTCAAAAAAAATTATTTAGATAAGTTAATTACAAAAAAAGAACTTAACTTGAGTAAGGAATACATTTTTGGTTATCATGGAAGATTAAGTAAAGAAAAAAATATTGAATTATTAATAAATAGTTTTAAAGAAATAAATAAAAAATATAATAATACTAAATTACTTTTAATGGGTGATGGTCCTGAAAGAAAACTGATTGATGATGAAAATATTATCTTTTTAGGAAAAGTAGAAAATCCTGAAAAATATCTAAATATAGTTGATTGTTATCTTTTATTATCTGAAACAGAAACTAGTTCTTTAAGCTTGATGGAAGTTATATCGATGAATATACCATTTATAACAAGTAAGTTGGATATTATAGATAAAAAAATAGATAAAAAAAATTATACTGAATTAAATAAAAGTCAATTAAAACCAAAAATAATTAGCAAATTTATGGAAGAAAAAATGAATAACAAATTTCATACTAAATTTAAATCAACTTTAGTTAAGCAACAGTCCAAAATTAAAAATTGGAATCAAATAATTTTAAAATTAGAAAAAATATTTGATGAAATAATAAAAAATTAGGACTCGTAGCTCAGCATGGATAGAGCACTTCCCTCCTAAGGAAGGGGTCGAGGGTTCAAATCCCTTCGAGTCCGTAAAATTATTTTTTATTTACTTTTTTGGAATTTCTTTTCTTTAAATTTGGCTTATTATTTCCTGAGTTAAAATTTCTTTTTCTAAATTTGCTATTTTTATTTCCTGATTTAAAATTTCTTTTTCTAAATTTGCTATTTTTATTTCCTGATTTAAACTCTATTATAGGAAAATCTACTAGATTTAGTTTTTCAATTTTTAAATTATATTCTTTTAGTATTCTAGAAAATACGTTTTTATCTTGTCTACTTAGTAAAGTATATGCTTTACCTTTTTTTCCACCCCTTGCAGTTCTACCGACTCTATGTATATATTCTTGGGGATCCTTAGAAAGATCGTAATTAAAAATATGAGAAACTTGTTTTATATCTAAACCTCTTGCTGCAACAGGTGACGCAACCAATATTTTTTGTTTAACATCATTAAATTGATTAATTGATTTTATTCTTTTATTTTGATTCATTTTTCCGTGAATAATACCTGCATCAATTCCATTTGATATTAAATTTTTATGTACCATTTTAACAGTACTTACTGATGAACAAAAAACAATCACTTGTTTAGAATCTTCAGTTTTTAATAAATGTGTTAATAATGAAAACTTATTCTGTTTTTTAACGTTGTAATAATATTGCTTAAGTAAATCTTGAGATACATTAACTTCTGACTCTGCAACCGAAGGTTTATTCATATAATTATTTATTATATAATTTATCTCGTCAGAAATGGTTGCGCCAAATAAAATGATTTGTTTATTTTTTGGAGTAAAATTTAATATTTTTTCAATATCTTTGATAAAACCCATATCTACCATTTGGTCAGCTTCATCAAGAACAAAACTATTTATCTTTGATAAATCTAAATTGTAATTTGTTAAATGATCTATTATTCTTCCGGGAGTTCCAATAATTATATCTGCTTTTTTAATATCTTTAATTTGCTTTTTTATAGATGATCCTCCGTAAACTGTTGCATAGTTTAAATGTTTATATTTGCTAAATTTAGAAAATTCATTAGATATTTGAATTGCCAATTCTCGAGTGGGAGCCAATACTAATGATTTAATATGATTGGAATGATTATTCATATTTACTATAGGAATTCCAAATGCTCCCGTCTTTCCTGAACCGGTTTTTGATTTTCCAATTATATCTTTTCCGGACAAAATTATTGGTATTGACTTTATTTGTATATCGCTAGGTTCAATAATATTTTCTTCCTTTAAAGCTCGAACAATGTTTTGTTCTATTCCTAATTCTGTAAATGTTTTTTTAACCATCTTTATATTGAAATAAATGTACAAATATATTATTTCAAATATAATTAGAACTTTACTTCCTCAAAGTTCTGTTTTGTTGAGTATATAAATGTTGTCTATTTGTATTAAGCAAATTTAATTTCATTGCGATTTCTAAATGCATTTGAAATCTCTTTTCCTAGGCCACTTTTTTTAGAAACTTTTAACGATTTACCTTTATTTAATGGTAATTTTGTAACTAAAGTATTATTTATTATTACTTCAACAGATTTAACTGGAGTAAAAAATAAAAATTCAAAATATTTTGAAGTTTCTATTAGTCTCCATCTCATTTGTCTTTTTTCATTAAGTTTTTTATTTTTTATAATTTCAATTGGCATAACAACTGTTGAATCTCCATATGAATAAATTTCATACTCTAAATTATCTGTATCAAAATCAAAAACATCAACAACTGGTCTTGCTAAATCTTTTTCTCTCATTCCCGTAGGAACTTTGACTCCCATTCTTATTCCATAAATTTTTTCCACAGAACCATTTTTAATAAAAATAACAGTATCTATAATTGATGGAATCATACCTACTTCGATTTTACCAATAAATCTTTGTATAGAATCTATTGGATTTGAAGCATGTACTACTCCTACCATTCCAACACCTGCAAGTCTCATATCTGAAAATAATTCAAAGTCTTTTAGATTTCTTACTTCATCATAAAGAGTATAATCTGGACGAGTTAATAATAAAATATCTCTTAACTCATCGTGAGATCCTTTATTCAATGAATATTGAGTTATTTCGGGAGGTAGTTGCATATCTCTTGGTGATTCAAGTGATTTTACAACTTTGTTATTTTGAGAATATTTATTCGCAAGAGATTGTGCAAAAGTTGATTTGCCGCTACCCGGACTTCCTGAAATTAAAATACCTTCTGCTCTTGAATCAAGTCTATCTAGTACTTTTGAAGATAACCGATAATCAGACAAATTTAATTTTTTTACCGGTCTAACTATTGTAATTTCCCATGCATCAGACAGAGGAGGTTTTGTTATTACAATTCTAAAATTTTTTATTTGAGCGATTACGGATCCTCTTTTATTTGTTTCAATAAATGAGTTTTTCAAATATCTTGCAGACTCAATTATTTCATCAGAAATTAATTTAATTTCTTTATCGTTTAATTTTTTATTATTAACTTTAATGAATTCCCATTTTCCTGGCCAACCTTTTTTTGCTTTAATAAATTCGTCTTCTTTAATATGAAGTGACATAAAATCTTCGCTAAAATATTTTTCAAAACTTAACTTTATTTTTGATTTTTTTTCGATATATATAGTTTCTATTCCCAATGTTTTGCCAACTTCAGATTGAACAAAATCAGAAGTTATAAGTTTTGCAGACTCATGATGAGCCAAGTCTCTAATTAATGAGTCTATACTTCCTTGTTTTGCATTTCTTATATTTTCTTGATTTGGGCTATTTCCAGAAAATTTAATTATAAAATTATTTTTTTTAGAAATTTCTTGAAGATTCTTTATTTCATCAAGTCCTAAAAATCCTGTATCTTTATTTTGATTGGCTTGATTTTCTAACTCTGCTATTGAAGCATTATGAATTATCAATTCAGAAATATTAAAATCGGAAATATTTTTGGATATATGATTATCAATTAAAATACTAGTATCTGGAACTAACTTATATTTTTTTACGATTATTTTCCACCCAATTAACAAAGTCTTTGACAATATTTAAAGCATTTGTAGCAGAACCATAAGAAGAATATTCTGAATTAATCAATTTATAATAAAAATTGTAAAAATTTGAATGTTCTGAGTTTAATTTATTAAAAGTCTTAATTACAAGATCTTTATCTTTTAATTCCTCGTCCGAAATTTGCAAATATGATTTGATTGCTAACTTGGATGCAGAAATTATATGGTTGGTTGCACCAGTAACAAAATTTTCAGAACTCTCTCTACTTAATAAATAATCTGCAAAAACTAATTTTCTTTTTGCTTCAATCAGACTCATTTAAAATTTCCCCCACTTTTGCAATAAATTCTTGAGATTGATCAAAATAAGTTTTTAATGTGTTTAAATTGTAAGTCCTTGTATCAAAATTACTATCTGCAATAACAAAATTAGAATCTTGTCTGTAATGAATGGAGCTTGATTTAAGTGAGTTATCTAATTCAACCATTTTTCTAAGAAATCCTTTAACAAATGGAGTAAATTCTCTTCTTTCGTATACTTTAGTATTAAATATTTCAGTTAAAACAGAAAATTGTTTAGGGAAAGGTTCTATATTTTTTATTGATCGCTCATATAGCATCAAAGATTCTAAACTTTTTTTAACGGCATTAAGTAACTTTGATGTAACGCTCATTATAAAATTTGAATCCTTTGATATATTATAAGTAACATAAAGTAAATGTTCTGCAGAATCTAAATCTAATTTGGAACTATTATAGAGCTCTCTATACTCGGCCATATTAAATTTTCATATTTTGATATAAAAACTTATATATGCTATAATATTTAGAAAAAAATGTGCTTCAGTAGCTCAGTCTGGTAGAGCACTTGTTTCGTAAACAAGGGGTCGCAGGTTCAAATCCTGTCTGTGGCATTATCCTAAATAACTTAAATTATCCTTATTTTTTTCTTCTGAGCCATTAAGACTTAACTTAACAAGATCTTTTAATTTATTTTCAAATTCTTCTGCTTGTTTAATTAATGGAGTTGGATCAATTTTTAGACCAAGATATGCATCAAGATATTTAATTAATTCTGCAGAACTTCTTGAATCAGGCATTCCTGCACTAGTTTCAGCAAAAAGAAAAGTTGAGTTTACATGTTCGGATCTTAACATTAATGCTCCAGTAACTCCGGTAACTGCTCCATTTTCTAATTTTTCAACTCCCATTTTAAGAAATTCTTTTTCAGAATTCGAATCATTAGACCTTATGAATACTCTCGATAGTTGATCATCTAATGGAGAAACAACTCCTTCCAAACTAATAATTTCTTTTGCATTAAGAGTTTTTGCAAGTTCAAGAATTGTATCTGCTATATCCCATTCCATTCCTCGAATTCCCGTTATTGCATGAATAAAAACTATATTTTCTTTTTTAGCATAATAAATCTCCATAAGTCTTCTTGTTTGATTTTTATACAACATGGCTACTGGCGGAATTTTTTCATCAAAAATAAGTCCAATTGGTTTTGCATCAAGATGATTAATCATATATTCTACTGTTATTGTACCGACATAACCGATTCCCGGAAAACCTTCGACAATAATAGGTCTTTTAGGTTTCTCATGAAGAATTAATTCCATATAGAGTAAGGTTTCTAATTTATTATAAATCTTATCGAATCAGAAATCTTTATAAATGTAATAAAAATAACTTTATTGTCAGCGGTCAAAGCGAACAGGTAACACCCGTTCCCATTTCGAACACGGAAGTTAAGTTGTTCTACGTTTTTGTCGGTACTGCACAAGTGTGGGAAAGCAAGAAAGCTGCTGACATTTATATATATCCTTTTTGTAATAAAATATGAGAGATTCAAATAAAAAAATAGTAAATGAAAGAATAAAAATACTATTTGAAGAAGCAGAAAAAAATTCATACTATTCTAATCTATATTTATATTTGGCAAGAAAATTATCTATGAGATATAATGTAAAAATACCTAAAATTCTTAAAATTAAATTTTGTAAAAATTGTTATAATTATTTAAATTCAAAAAATAGTATTGTACGTACGAATCCTAAAACTAAAACAATAGATAGATTATGTTTAAGTTGTAAAACTAAAAGTAGAGTCGGTTATAGAGTTTAATTAATTTTTATTTGAAATTTCCTTTTTTATTTCTTTAACGAAATCGTTCATTTTAACACCGAACTTAGGTTTAGATCCTCTTGGTCTTACTGCGAGAGTATTTTTTTCTTTTTCCTTTGAACCAATTACTATAATGTATGGTACTTTTTGTAATTCTGCTTCTCTGACTTTTCTTTGAACAGTTTCGGATCTCAAATCAGATTCTACTCTAATTCCTGAAGATTTTAATTTATTGGCAATTTTTTTTGTATATTCAGTGATATCATCGTTAAAACTGATAACTTTGACTTGTGTTGGTGCCAGCCAGGTTGGGAATGCTCCATTATAATGCTCGATAAGTATTCCGAACATTCTTTCAAATGAACCCAATAAAGCTCTATGTAAAATAATTGGATATTCATTTTTATCTTCTGAATTTTTAAAAGTTGCATTTAATTTTGAACACAAATTAAAATCTAATTGAATTGTTGCAAGTTGCCATGATTTTCCATTAGCATCTTTAATATGAAAATCAATTTTTGGACCATAAAAAGCACCATCGCCTTTATTTATGGTAAATTTCATTTTTGATTTTTTTAAAGTTTCTTCAAGTATTTTTTCTGCATTATTCCAAGTTGATATATCTCCAACATATTTTTCTGGACGAGTTGATAATTCAACACTAACATCTTTAAATCCTAAAATTGAATAAACTTCTTTTACTAATTTTATTAAATTAATAATTTCTGAATCTAATTGATTTATTGTACAAAATATATGAGCATCATCTTGAGTAATCATTCTTACTCTGGATAATCCTGTTAAAGCACCTGACGCTTCATTACGATAAACAGTTGCAAATTCAGCATATCTTTTTGGTAAATCTTTATATGAATTTGATTCATTTGCAAAAATACTTGTATGGAATGGGCAACTCATTGGTTTTATGGCCATTTTTTCATCTTTTGATTTTATTTCAAACATGTCTTCCCTATAATTTGTCCAATGACCTGATTTTTTGAATAAATCAATTTTAGAAATATGCGGAGTTCTTACAAAATTATAATCATTTTTTTCAAGTAAATCTCTTAGAAATAATTGTAATGAATTAATAACTGATTCTCCTTTCCATGGAAATAAAGGTAATCCGGAACCTATATTTTCAATCTGTTGATATAACTCTAATTTTGGTCCTAAAATTCTGTGATCATTTGAATTTGTCATAGTTAAAGCTAAGTTGAATATATAAAAATTAATCGATGTTTACAGGTGTCTTATGCCTTTTTTATTAACTTTTGCTCTCCAAATTGTATCTGGCATCCAATCTGGTTTATTATCTGGAGCAGATACTTTAACTCTTTCACCGGAATATATATGTAATTTTTTTGATCCTCTTTCTCTCAAAATTATAGATGAAAAACCTCTTGAAGCTGCCTTAAGAGCCGCTTGTCTAGGTTGTCTTCCTGTGAAAACGTGTGCAGAGTCTCTTTCATTTTCTTGTAAAACAAAATATCTCATACCTTTTGCCATAAAATATGTATAATCTATAATATAAAAGCCATTCGAAATCTATTTTATTATTTCTCCAGTTTCTTCAGACCATAATAGTAAATCTAATTCTGCCATTGAAATTCCAATATTATTGCAAAAATCTTTCATTTTATCTTCAATCTCAATATATTTATTTCTTGAAATTGTTGCAGGTACTTCTTCAATAACTCCAACATTTTTCAAATTCTTTAATATATGTCGATCCAATATAGCAATATCCGAACCATATCCTATGTTTCTTAAAAAGTGACTTGCTTCTTTCATTCCAATTCCTTTAAATGAATTTACAATTTCATCTCGGAGTAAAAAGATATTGTCAAAATTGAAATTGAAATTATCAAAAACTTCTCGAGATGCCTCAAGTCTTTTTGATTTAGTAATATGAAATCTTATACCTTTTAAATGGGGTTGAATTTCTTCAGCAGATCCGGAAAATAAAATTTTATTTTCTAATAAACTTTTAATTGCTAAATCTGCAGATTTGGCTTTTGATTGAGGAGTTAAAAAACAAAAAGCTAGTTCTTCATATAGCTTATTTTTATCTGATTTATCAATTGATTCAAAATCAGTAAGTCTAGAATTAATTTTTTCTTTCATAATTTGATATTTTCTTAGAAATCTATTAACATAAACTTCATTTATCTGTTGATCCGAATCCACCTCTATTTTCACCAAATTTCGTTTCTGTTTCATTAAATTTAACTTTTTTTATTTGAACAAATATACCTTGACCTAATTTTTCTCCTCTTTGAATTTCAACAGCTTCATTTGTTAAATTATAAACTTGTAATAATAGCTCATCATTATCTCCGCAATAATCTTGATCAATAATTCCTACTGAATTTGGCATAATAAGTCCTTTTTTCTTAAATAAAGAACTTCGGGGGGCCAACATTAGCATATAATTTTCCGGAACTTTTACAACTAAATTTGAAGGTAGCAATGCAATTGAATTTGGATTTATTTTAGAGTTTTCTCTACAAATTAAATCAAAACCTACGGCGCCTTCGGATTCATATCTTGGTAATTCTAAATTTTTATCGATTCGCTTTACAAAAACTTCCATAATCTAGTATATTTTCTTTACTTAAAAATAATTATATATCAAAATATTTAAAAATCAAGTAAATTAATTCACAATTGTGAAAAATAAACTATTAATGCCGCAAGAAATAGAAGTTCATTACTTAATTCCTTCTATAAATCGAATAATATCAAAAGAACTAACAAATCTAAATATATCTCAAAAAAGAATTGCTGAACTTTTACATTCTCAAACTTCGGCAATATCTCAATACATAAACGATAAAAGAGGGATAAAAATTAAATTTGATAAAGAAATAGAAGATTACATTAAAAAAAGATCTAATATAATTTTAGAAAATAATAATTATATTTTTGAAATTCAAAATATTCTTTCTAAGTTTAGAAAAGAAAAAATATTATGTAAATATCATAGAGAACTTTCTCCTATCATTAATTTAACTTGTTCAGAAAAAAATTTGGGGTGCAATATACATGGATAGTAATTTTGAAATAGATAGAAGTTTATATGATAATCCAACCGAAACTGAGTACAACTACATAAGTGAACCGGGTATTTCTGAAAATATTATTAAAAAAATATCAAAACTGAAGGACGAACCTGATTGGATGCTTAAAAAAAGATTAGAATCTTACAAAATATTTAAAGAATTAAAAATGCCTAGTTGGGGGCCGGACATATCTGAATTGGATTTAAATAAAATTATTTATTATCTTGATCCAAAGGCAAAAAAGAATTCAAAAAATTGGGATGAAGTTCCAGATGAAATAAAAAATGTATTTGAAAAATTAGGAATACCTGAAGCTGAAAGAAAAGCATTAGCTGGTGCAGGTGCACAATTTGAAAGTAATACAATTTATCATAATCTAAAAAAAGATTTAGAAGATAAAGGTGTTGTATTTTTGGATATGGATATTGCAGTAAAAAAATATCCGGAATTAGTAAAGAAATACTTTATGACTTCTTGTATATCTCCTCGACTTCATAAATTTGCTGCTTTACATGGAGCAGTCTGGAGTGGAGGTACATTTATATATATTCCAAAAAATGTTATTGTAGAACAACCATTACAAGCTTATTTTAGAATGAATAGCTTAAATTCGGGTCAATTTGAACACACACTAATAATTGCAGATGAAGGATCATATATAAATTATATAGAGGGCTGTAGTAGTCCGAAGTTTGATAATTCTTCAATACATGCGGGTGGAGTTGAAATACATGTTTTGAAAAATGCAAGAGTTAGGTATAATTCGGTAGAAAATTGGAGTAAAAATACATACAACTTGAATACTAAAAGAGCAAATGTTCAGGAAAATGGAGTTATAGAATGGGTAAATGGAAATATGGGGAGCAATGTTACAATGCTTTATCCTTGCTCAGTTTTGATAGGAGATAATTCAAAATCTGATTTCTTAGGTATTGCATTTGCAAGTAATGAACAAAATCAAGATACCGGTCATAAATTATATCATATTGGAAAAAATACACAATCAACTATTCGAAGTAAAAGTATATCTAAAGGCGGAGGAATTACAACATATAGGGGTTTAGTTGATGTAAATAAAAATGCTAAAAATTCAAAGATAAGTGTTGAATGTGATGCTTTGATGTTAGATAATATATCAAAATCTGATACGATTCCCGTAATGAAAATTAATAATAATGAAACAGAAATTGCTCACGAAGCAAAAGTCGGAAAAATAAGTGATGAAGAAATTTTCTATCTTATGAGTAGAGGTCTATCTGAGGAAGAAGCTTTGAAAATGGTCGTTTCAGGATTTATAGAACCTGTTGTTAAAGAATTGCCATTTGAATATGCTGTCGAATTAAATAAATTAATTGAACTTGAAATGGAGGGAAGTTTAGGATGAAATCAATAATAAATCAAATTAAAGAAATTAAACTTGAAAAAAATTCAAATAAATTAGATAAAAATAATCTTAATAAAATATTTAATATTACATATGAAGATGAATTTACAAAAATTCATAAAAATAATTTAACAAAATTAAATAAAATTATTTTAGAAAAAAATGAAATCAAAACAATTGAAATAAAAGAAAATTTGGAAAAAAGTCAATTTAATCATTACTTGATAAATTGTAAAGAAAATTCTGAATTAAATATAATTATAAAAATAAATTCAAAAAAATCAAAAGAAATTTTTTATAGATCTGCAATTTATGAAATTTATCAAGAAAAAAATTCAAAAATAAACTTTATTGAATATCAAAACTTGAAAAATAATTACATAAATTATAATTACAAAAAATCTATATTAGATAATGATTCAAAAATAAACTTTTATGATTTTCAATTAGGTAGCAGATATACAAAAAATATTGTTCTAAGTGACTTAAAGGGTAAAGGTTCAGAATCAAGAAATTATAGTCTATATTCTTCAAAAGACAATCAAACTTTTGATATAATAAATGAATCCAATCATTATAATGAATATACTTTTTCAGATATGATAAATAAAAGTACGGTAAATGAATCAAGTACTAATTCATACATTGGAACTGTAAACATTACTCGTAATGCAAAATATTCTAATGGATATCAACAATCTCATTCAATGATTCTAGATAATAAATCAAAATCTGAATCCATACCCATTCTTGAAATTGATAATTCTGAAGTTAAGTGTAGTCATGGAGCGACTGTTGGTAAAATTGATAAAGAAAAAATATTCTATCTTATGAGCAGAGGATTTACTGAAAAAGAATCAAAAAAAATAATTGTTGAAGGATTTATTAGTGATTTGATAAAAAAAATTGACAATAAAAATATGCAAAAAGAAATACACGGTGAGGTTATTAAGAAAATATGAAAAATGAATTTAAAATTATAAAAAATATAACTTATTTGGATAGTGCAGCTACAACTCAAAAACCAAATAGAGTGATAAATAAAATTTCAGAATTTTATGAAAAATATAATTCAAATGTACATAGAGGAATATATGACCTAAGTATTAAATCGGATAAATTATTTGAAAATTCAAGAAATATCGTTTCAAGATACATAAATTCTGATACGGAAGAAATTATATTCACCAGAAATACAACTGAATCATTAAACATAATAGCAAACTTAGAATCAAAAAATCTTAATAAAGATGATGAGGTTATCTTATCGATTTCCGATCATCATTCAAACATATTACCATGGCAAGTCTTATCAAAAAAGATTGGATTTAAATTGGTATTTGCTGAATTAAATTCTGATTACCAACCAAAAATTATAGAAAATATAACTAACAAAACAAAAATAATTAGTGTAAGTCACATATCGAATGTTACTGGAAAAGAAATAAATCTAAATAATATATCTAATGAAATTAAAAATAAAAAAATAAAATTAATTTTAGATGCTGCACAATCTGCAAGTCATAAAAAAATTGATGTTAAAAAGATGAATATTGATTATCTTGCTTTTTCAGGGCATAAAATATTTGGTCCAACTGGAATTGGAATTTTATATGCTAAAAAAGAAAACTTGGAAAATAATGATCCACTGTATTATGGAGGAGATATGATAAAAAGCGTAACTAAAGAAAATTTTGAATATAATAAATTACCAAACAAGTTTGAATCAGGTACTCCAAATATTTCTGGAGCAATTGGTTTGGGTGAAAGTATTGAATTTGTAAATGAAATAGGTATCAAAAATATAAACAAAAAAATTAGTGAACTAACAAGTTATGCTATGAAAGAGTTAAGCAAAATAAAAAATATAAAAATTTATGGCGGTTCAAATGGTATAATTTCATTTAATCTTGAAGGAATTCATTCTCATGACGTTGCAGAAATTTTAAACCAAGAAGGCATATGTATACGAGCAGGTCATCATTGTTGTATGCCATTAATGAATTATCTTGGAATAAATTCTTGTGCAAGAATAAGTATTCAATATTATAATAATAAGTCAGATATTGATAAATGTATATCTGGTTTAAATAAAGTGGAGGAAATATTTAATGGATAATCAGATATATCGAGAGAATATTATGGATCACTATAAGAATCCAAGAAATTTTGGTAAAATAGAACATAATCATTCTAGTAATGGTAATAATGAACTTTGTGGCGATAATATAAATTTTTATGTTAATAAAAAAAATAATAAAATAGAAAATATCTCTTTTGACGGTGAAGGTTGTGCAATATGTATTGCTTCTGCATCTATGATTAGTGAAGAATTAAAAAATGAAAATATATCTAAAATTAAAAAAATAAATAAGGAGGATGTTATTGATATGCTGGGAATAAAATTGAGCCCGATAAGAATTAAATGTGCTTTATTACCTTTATATACAATAAAAAATATAGAATAAAATGTTAGAAATAAAAAATTTACATTTGAGTATTGATAAAAAAGAAATATTGAAAGGAGTTTCATTTAAAATAGAAAAAAATGAAATTGTTGCAATTATGGGTCCAAATGGTTCAGGAAAAACCTCATTATCTTATGCAATTATGGGTCATCCAAATTATAAAATTACAAAAGGAGAAATATTATTTAACGGAAAAAACATAAATGATCTTGATCCATCGGAAAGAGCAAAATTGGGTATTTTTCTTTCATTTCAATATCCTGTAGAAATATCAGGAGTTACAGTTAGTAATTTCTTAAGAACAGCATTAAAAAATGCAAAAAATAAAATATATAGTTTAGTCGAATATAAAAAATTATTATTACAACACATGAAAAATCTTAACATAGATATTTCATTTAAAGATAGATATTTGAATGAAGGTTTTTCCGGCGGAGAGAAAAAAAGGTTTGAAACTTTACAGATGTCAATTCTTGAACCAAAACTTGCGGTTATTGATGAAGTTGATAGTGGATTAGATATTGATTCTTTAAATATAGTGGCAGATAATATTAAAAAAATACAGAAAAAAAATAAAATGAGTATTTTGATAATTACTCATTATGACAGAATTCTCGAATATATTAAACCAGATAAAGTTTTAATTTTTGATAAAGGTAAAATAACTAAAATTGGAGATAAAAATTTGGTAAAAGAAATTGAATCAAAAGGATATAAAAATCTATAAAAAACAAAAATCATAGAAATCAAAGATTCCTCCTAAAGTATTTTTATACACTTTAACTAATAGTCATCCCAATCACCATCATCGTCATCTGAGTCATTGTCATCATCGTCCCAGTCTTCGAATTGGTAATTCAAGTAATTTCTTACCATTAATTGCTAATTTTATTCTGGTATTTAAACTTATTTATATTTGATAACACCGTTTTTTGGGCATGAATTTTTTAAAAAACAAGAAGAACATTTTGGTACAGGAGCATTACAATATGCTCTGCCATGCTCAATAATTAACCAAGAAGCCTCTTTCCATTTTTTTTGAGGAAAAAATTTCATTAAATCAATTTCTACTTTATCGGGATTTTTATTTTTTGTAAGACCCAATCTATAAGATACTCTTTTTACATGAGTGTCAACTGCAATTCCTTCATTTTTATTGAAACCTTGACTTAAAACAATATTTGCAGTTTTACGTGCAACTCCTCTTAAGGAAGTTAAATCATCCATATTTGTCGGAACTTTTCCTCCATAATCTTTTATTATTTTTTTACTTGTCTCAATTATTGATCGAGATTTTGCTCTATAAAAACCCGTTGAGTAAATTAGTTTTTCTAATTCTTCCTGATTTATATTTGAGAATTCCTCGGGAGTATTGTATTTTTTAAATAAAATTTTAGTTACTTTATTTACTCTTTCATCAGTACATTGAGCACTTAATATTGTAGCAACTAATATTTCAAAAGGTGAATCTGCATTAAGAAATGGACCTCCGTTATATTTTTTTTCTAAAATATCTAAAATATTATCCATATCGTTCAGTTCTTATTTTTTCTTCTTTAACTCCCAATTCAATAAGATTATCATAAATACTATTTACAAATTCGGGTGGACCGCAAATGAAATATAATTTAGAATCAATTAAATTTTTAGACAAAAAATCTTTATCAATTCTTGATTCATTGGATGTTATAACATATTTACCTGAAATATTATTTTTAAAACCTTCATCTAATATTTTTTTACCGATTATATCTTCTTCTTTTCTTTCACTATAAATTAAATTACATTTTATATTATTCTTATTAGCAAGTTCATACATAGAAAAAAAGGGTGCTATTCCTGTTCCTGCAGCAATAAAATTTATTGAATCAGAATCATTTTCATTCAATACAAATCTTCCGAATGGTCCTGAAATATCTAATTCATCTCCTTCTTTTAACTTATTAAAATAACTAGAAAATCTCCCATCTTCATAAATTTTTATAAATAATTTAATTTCATAAATATCGTTAGGTGCATTTGCAATTGAATAAGCTCTTGCAGGAATTAATTTATCAAATTTTTCTTTTGGTATTTTAACCATAACAAATTGACCTGATTTGAATGGCATATTTTTATCTAATTCCAATACAACTGCTTTAACATTTCGAGTTTCATTCCAAATTTTTCTTATAATTGATTTCATATAAATCTATAATCCGTTTATTAATAAATTATATCATATTAATAATTTCATTATGAATTTCATCAATAGATCTAAATTTATTATCTTTCATACAATCTATAACTGCCCAATTTTTATCTCTTTTTGATAGTTTTATGTAAGATTCTAGAACATTATTTTGATAAACTTTATCGTTCTCATGACCGTCTGTAGAAGATCTACTTAACATATTATTTTCAGAAACTGAAACTGGAACTTTTAAGAAAATAATTTTATCGGGGTAGGGTAATTTAAAATAATTAAACTCCATATCTTCAATGAATTTTAAAAAATCTTCATGTAATTCTTTGGGTAATTTAGAAGTTTGATAGGCCATATTAGATTGAGTGTATCTATCGCACAAAACATAATATCCTTTTTCAAGGTAGTTTTTTATTTCAGATCCAACTTCAAAACGGTCTAGTGCATATAATATTGAAATAAGTTTAGCATCAACTTTTGTAGAATCTCCAAAATCGCCATCTAAATATGATCTTATAATCTTTCCAAAAAAAGTAGAATAATTAGGAAATTCATAAGTAATAACTTTTTTACCATCTGATATCAATTTATCTTTAAGTAATTTGGTTTGAGTTTGTTTACCGGAACCGTCGATTCCATCAATTACAATAAGCATAGAAAATATATTATTAATTTTATTAAAAACAATTGTTTAATTTAGATTATATCAATTAAAAACATCAGATAGATCAGTATACTTAAATTTAAATCCGGAATCCAATAATTTACTTGATTTTACTTTACATCCTATCAAAAATATATCTTGTAATCTTCCAAAAACTAATTTTGAAATAAAGTTAGGTATATTTATTTTTATTGTGTTCTTATTTTTTATCGCATTAATAAAATCATCAAATTTTGTGTCTGAATTTGCTGAACAATTAATTGGTCCTTTAATTTTATTATTAATAATTGTATACTTTATAATTTCAATCAAATCATCCAAATGTATCCAAGAAAAATTTGGTTTACCATAATTTATATTTAAAATAAAACCTAAAAATTTGGTTTTTGAGAATGTTTTAACTATTTTTGAGTCTTTAGTAATAACGGGACTTATTCTTAATGAAACTGAACGTTTTGACACTTTTTTTATTTTATCTTCCCACTCTATACAAAGTTTTTGTAAATCTGATAAATCTTTATTTAATTTAGAATTCTCTGTATATATTTTTTTAAAATCCGACTTATAAATTTGTATTGCGGATGCTGAAATAAATAAATCCATATTGGGTTTTATTTTTTTAATAATTTTTTCTAATGATTTAATTCTTGAATCATAAACTTCTTTTCTTCCTTTTTGAGACGAGTAAGAAGTTATACTCTCTCCCATAAGATTTATGAAAATATTTGAATTTTGAACTGAATCTTCGGGAAAATCTTGAATCTTATAATTCCATTCAAAATAATTTACTTTATTACCAAATATTTTTTTTGCTTTTAATTTATTTCTTGTAATGATATTAATATAGTATTTTTTTGATTTAATTAATTCAAAAATTAAATTTTTTCCTACAAATCCCGTTGCACCAGTAATAGTAATAGTTTTCATAAAAATTATATAAACTATATTTAATAATATTTATTAATTATTTATTTTCAATTCTTGGAGCTAATATAAAAGACAATTGACATTGATTTATTGCTCTAAAATCCAACTTAAGCGGATAATCTGAAGAAAAATTTAACTTAACATCATCAGAGAAAGTTGAAGATTTTGTCATTTTCTTTAAATAATCAATTGAATAAATTGAACTTGAATTTTCCCTTACTTGAAAATTATTTAATATTTCTGAAGTTTTATTCATATCAATATCTACTTTTCTTCCAGTATCTCCTGAAAGTAAATTAAAGGTATCTTCATTTGCTCTGAAAGTTACAGCATCCCCTACTATAGATGAATCTTCAATAAAGTTTCTAAATTCTATTGCGTTCATTTCAATAGATACATTAAAATCAAGAGATGGAATTTTTCTTTCCATTTCCTCATCATCTAATAAAGGTATTGAGAATTTTCTTTTTGAATTTCCAAGAATAGTAACATTTAATCGATTATTTGAATGTGATAAAACTAAGGTCTCTCCGCTTCTAACTCTTTTTAGGGCTTGCTTCAAAGAATCTAAATTAATTGTAATTTTTGAAGGTTCTGTTACATTATATTCTATGAATGAAGATGGTAATATGTTTAATATAACCATGGAAATATTTGCAGGATCCATGGAAACTAATTTTAATCCTTCATTTGTTACATGAAATGTTGCATCGGAGATAAATTCTGAAACTATTCCGATAGTATTGTTTAAAATTTTTGTATCATTAACTCTAAGTGTAAACATACACAATCAAACTATTTTGTATTTATAAACATTAATATACTAAAAACCTTAGAAATTTCTAAATAAATTAATTCTTACAATAAATAAGGTTACCAAAATTAATGAAATTCCCATCAAAAATCCTGAAATTGCAAAATTATTCATACCCGGTATAACTAGTGGGTAAGTTTGTGCAAATAAATTGCCTGCTATAAATGTAAGTAATATTGATAAATATAATAATACTTTAGCTAAACCAAATTTCATATATAATTTAAATAAGATATTATAAAATAGTTTCTTTATATAAATCTGAATTTATATTATTAAAATCTTGAATTATATCTGATTGTAATTCTATTTCTGAACCTTCGCCCCAAACTTTAGCAAGAACTCTTACTTTATCTCCGGAATTTAGCTCATTAAACCTTTCAGAATTATTAGTAATAACGGTAATCTTTGAATCGCCATCATCTAGAATAAAACTCATAATCTCAGAATCTTTTGATATAACTGTACCAAAAACGCTAACTGATCTTGTTTCAGAATTTAAATTAGATATTCGAGTCGGAATAAATGGATATCTTTTATATTCTGTTTCAACCATTACGTATATTCTCTCCAAGTATGTTTACATTTAACACATCTAAAAAAAGATGTTTCGGGTTCATCTGATGCTCTTGTTTGCTCTTCCCAGAAAAAAGCTTTATTATGACCACATTTTGGACAATCTTCGTCAACAGTTGTCATAGTAACTTCATCATTTGTGCTTGCACCTTCACCTTTTACTTCATGAACAGTTTTTTCTTTTATTTTCACATCTTGTCCAGGTAATTTTATAGAACCGTCTTTATTGAACATATTTGCCATAAAAATAATAAAAGAATACATAAATAAAGGTTTCTAAAAAATTAAAATAAATCAACTAAAAGTTTTTTTGGCCATCCTAGTAAAGGTATTTTTGCAATTGCTCTTCCGATATATTCATCTTGATAAATATATTTTTCATAAGTTAATTGTCTAGAATTATTATCTCCAAGAGTTGAAACATAATCTGAATTTATTTTTACTACTCGGTGTATTGTTGGTTGATGTCCTGATTTTTTGAAAACAATAACATCTCCTAGTTCTATAGAATCAAAATTATTACCTTTTATTATAATGACGTCTCCTGAATTAAATCCATTTTTAAAAATAAAATTTTCAAAGTCTTCAAATAAAATATTATACTCCTCATAAGTGTCTTTTTTAGAATCAAACCAATCTTCAAATTCATTATCATGTTCCATTGAAGAACTCATTACTGCAACAACAGGCATAGATGTAGATAGAATAGATCCAAATATTGGAAATAAAATAAATTTACCAAAAACTAAAATTAAAATTCCTGAAACAATATATGATTCAAGACTCTCTTCTTTCCATAAAAAATTCCAAATTTTTTTTAATTTCATGCTCTTCCCTTACTTGAACCAAAGAACATTCCAGATCCAATTATATGTGCAACTCTTAATGGTTCAGGTACTTTACCTATTTTGGTACTTATTTTTAAAACATCTGATGCTTCGTTTTCCGATATTCCGGCAGTTTGAAAATATACTTTATTTTCATTTAAAGTTGTTTCATATATGGTTCCTGCCTTTCTTATAATTTCGATTCTATCATCAATATTTTTTGAATGTAATAAATTTTCAATTTTTTTAATATTAGGCATTCTGTCCATTACTGCAATTACTGGAATTCCTGTACTATTGTTTAATTCATGAATATCCAAAGTATTTAATCCTCCGAATGTGATTCCATCAGTTAAAATTACGGACAATTGATCAGAAATTTTTGATTTATTTATCATTTTTATAAACTTTTGAGTAGAATCATTTGAATGCGGACTTATAGTAGTAGACAATAAATTTTCCATATATTTATTTCCTCTAAAAACCACGCCTGCAACAGATATTGGATATCCTGAAGAATTTGAAGGAAAATCATCTATACCTAAAATTTTGATATCTTCTGAAATCATAAAAAATATATAATTAATACATTAAATTAATTACTAATTTCTTTAAATTGTTTTTTTAATTCAGAAACAGCATTATTCCAAACCGTTTTTGCATCAGTTTTTTCAGTTTCTAAAGTAAATATTGCTTCTCCAACTTCTGGATGAGTAACTTGGAAACCTGATTTTTTAACAGATTTATCTTCCCAAATTTTCTTATTTATAGCATTTAATAATCCTTGGTCAAAAGGTTTAAACATTAATTTTATTTTATTTTTTTCAGATAATAGTTTTTCCATTTATTCTAAAAATTTATTAGCTTTATAAATATTTCTAATTCTTTAATTCATCAAAGATTTCTCTTAATTCTGAACCATTTACAATTGTTTTTGGATATTCGTCTTCAACAATTCTTGGACATGCTGTATTGACATAACAATCTACTTCTGAGAAATTAAGTAAGTCGTTATTTACAATAGTATCATGTGTTAAAATAATTCCGTCTTTTCCTAATTCTCTTGCTTCTTTTAACATTCTTTTTGCCATGTTTAAATAATATTGTCCTGGTTTGGTTGAAACTAAAAAACCATAACATTTTGCATGTTTTGCATTATTTTTTCTTATAGCTTGTTTAGAAAAATATCTTCTTTTTCTTTCTTCAGGTAATAAATCAACTTTTTTTGTTAAAGGATTTGCTAAGTAAATATCTTTATCTGTAAGATAAGCAAGATTTAGTGGGTGAAATTCACCAGTTCCAAAAAATAAAAAAACTTCAACATCTTCTTCAACATCTAATGCCGCAGTAGAATCGCAACCCAAAACTTGTCCATCGTGAAAAGAGTATATTCCTTGTTTTGGTACTAAATTTCTTGAAGGTTTTCCAACGAACACTTCCTTCCCTTTTTCGGTTAAATAATCTTTAATAAATTTAATATGTCGAATATGTTGCACAGTTGTTACAAGACCTATTTTAGTTTCTTTAACTTTTTCTATAATTTCGTTTAATAGCGGAGTAAAGTCTTCTTTAATGTATGCTTCAACAAATAATGTTCTCATAATTCTTGGTCAATAATCTGACCTTTTAAATGTTTTCATTAAAAAAAATAAGATTCGAATTAACGAATCTTAGCAAATATTTGAACTGCCATTAAAACAGCTCCAATTAGAGTTAATAAGAATGCAATTACAACAAAGATTATGTTTATGTATTGAATAGCTTGTTCAAAACCTGCTACTCCTTCTAATCCTGTACCTGTAACTGAACTAAGTAATAAAAATACTGCACCTGCAGCTATATAACTTAATTCTCTTTTAACTCCGTCAGCATAACCGCTGTATTTTAGTAAAGATAATCCTAAAAGTAATCCAATACCAATTTCAAGAGTACCTTCCATACCGAACAAAGCCATATAATATTATATCTTATTTTTTTATATAATTATCTACCATATGATCCGTCTGGCAGAATAGTTGGAAATCCGTACTTGGGATTTGTTAATAAATTATAAATTCCTGGGTCTTGATTTTTTACTTTTTCTTTTGTACAAAGTTTCCATTCATGATCTATCTCGTTACATCTATTTTCCTGTGCGCCCAAAATCGAAGTCATTGCCCAATAGATATATTCAGTATTCATACAATCATATCTACAAGATTTATCATCATAAGTATACCATGCGCTTGCCGGATATGATTTTGGTACTGCACTTTGGAAAGAATGTCCATCTTCGATTATTGTACCTTCATTTTCAAAGTGACCTCCTCGGGCATTATCCATAAGATTTGCTAATTCAGATCCAGAAAATTCTCCAAATACACTCGGATATACTCCTTCATAACCTGTGTCAGTAATTAAATGAAAAATTTCTTCTAAACTTGCATCAAATCTTGATCCAGATATTATTACTTCCTCTCCGTGTAATTCTGCATATCGATACATCGGAGCATCAGAATCCCATGCATCAGAATTTTCTGCTTCTCTATGATTTGCAAACATAATCATTCCTCCTTCTTCTTTTAGTAATTCGTCTAATACGCGGGTATTATCTGGAATGCCGTTTTCATCATTATCTAAATATTGTGCCATTATATTCATGGCATGTAATAGTTTATCGTCCGTTACGCCTCTTGTTGCAAAAAAAGGTATACCAAATATTTCACCATATTTTTCAAAATATGGAATCATTTCCGGATGTTTATTTGGTACTGAAGTTATATCAAAACTTAAATCGTATTTTTTAGTTATTGGTTCTTGATTTGATGAGGCCATATTAATTTCAAATGAATCTTCATATATGGAATTATTTTCAATTATTATTTCTTCGGAAGTAGTTTTATCTAGATGAATACATCCGCTTAAATAAATTAATATTAAGAAAAAAAATAATAAAGTCTTATTCATAAAGGATAATTAAATAATCGTTATTAATCTTTTTTATTATATGCAAATGCATGGCCTACTGCAACCATTAAATCATATTCTTTTGGTAAATTTGTTGGAACGTCACAAGCACCGAAATTTGAACCTGCCCAAACAGTAACTGTACATCCTGTTTTTTCTTCAATAATTTTACTAAGTTCAACAGCATTCATTTTAATACCGTCGGGAAGCTGAAGAATAATATTTTTAGCATCGATTTTTTTAGCCTCATCGATAATTCTGTCAATTTCAATGTCATATTTATTTAACATAAAACTAACCATCTTAATGGCATTATAAATCTTACTAATCGAAAGAAAGTGGATCTTTTTGATCTGTTATTTCTTGGCCATCAATTCTACCGTCTCCATCGGTATCTTGTATTACTTTATTTGTTCCGTAAATATCTTCACAATAATCAGGTAAATTATCGGAATCAGTATCAGTATATCCTGAAAAAGTTGATGTATCTCCGCAATCTATTAATTCACCTGTAAACAGTCCAGTATTTGAAAAAGAGAATAAAAATAATGCCAGTGTAATTAATCCAATAGAAATATAAACAAATTCTTTATTTTTATCTTTATTTTTTTTTGGCATATATAAATATTAATTATTAATATATAAAGTTTTTATAATAATAAATATTCAATTAATATGGTGCTTGAAAAAATTGTTAATATAACTGAAGTAGAGCATAAACCCAGTAAAACTCTGTTTTATTCAATAATAATTACTTTGGTATCAATATTGATTGGTTATAGAGTTTTTGAGAGTAGCCCAGGTTTTGCGGCATTATCTTTCATTGTAATTGGATCTTTACCGTTCATAAGAAAATTAATTGAAATTGAAGAAATTGAAGAAGCAAATGCAAGTAATTGGAAAATTGCTTTGAAACGTAATAGACCTACAGTCGAAATATTATTTTTCTTTTTTTTGGGTGTTTCAATAACATATTATTTAATATCCGTATTTTTACCGAATTTTGGTGAAATATTATTCTCAGAACAAAACAAAGTATTTTCGGGAGCCATTTCACACTCACTTGAATCAACATCCTTATTACCTATAATTAAAAATAATCTTTCTATCATAATATTAGCAATTCTATTATCTTTACTTTACGGTTCTGGATCAATTTTTGTAATTTCATGGAATGCTTCAGTATTGGGTACATTTTTAGCATCAAAAGGATTAACAAATGCATTATTATATATCCCTCACGCATCTCTGGAATTTTTTGGATTTTTTATGGCAGCATTAGCAGGTTCATTAATCTCTGAAGCAATAGAAAAACATGACTATTCAGGAAATCATTTCAAAAACATTCTTAAAGACTCAACAATGCTAACTCTATTATCTGTAACTCTTATAATAATTGCAGCATATGTTGAGGTAGCCGTATTATGAAATTAATAACTGAAAAAAAATTAAATGATTATCATAAAACTACAAAAAAAGCTCTATCCAAAGTAAAAATTGAAAAAAATTTAACAAAAAAAGATCAGAAAACAGCAAATATATACTTAGATATGGCAAAAAACTATTATTCTGATTCTTTATATTTTAAAAAACAAAAAGATTTTGTAAATTCTTTTGCAGCAGTTAATTATGCTCATGCATGGTTAGATGCTGGAGCAATAATAGGATTGTTTGATGTAGAAAAAGATAATATATTATTTACCGTTGATTCTTGATTTTATTTCTCTTATTTCCCACTCTAACTCTGAAATTAGTTTTGCCTTATGTAAATCAATTTCAATTCCATCTTTTCTTTTTTGAGAAAAACTAAGATTTAGATTTACCAATTCCAATTCCAATTCTTCTAATAAAGTTCTTAAATTGGAAAATTCATCGGTTTCAATAAATTCTTCTTCATCATATGATTCATTAAATTCATTATCATTTTGTGAATGAATAATTTTTCCATGAATTATACATGGTTTTTCAAAATCTTTACAAATACTTGAACCAAATGAAGTTATATCTTCTTTTGAAAAAATAGAACCTCCCGAATGTATAATTTCATTAATTTGGTTCGGTGAAAAACTTTCAAAAAACTTATAGTTTGATAAATATCCCGAATTAACTTTTATTCCCTCATATTTAACATCCGAATTAATTTCTAAATTTGAGTTTAAGTAATTATTAATTGGACTAACTTGAAGTAAATTAAATTTTCTTTTAGAAATTGAAAATTCTGCATAAATTGGAAATCCAAAACGACTTTCTAGATCTTTTGATATTTTATAGATAAGTTCAGATTCTTTCTCACTTAAAATTGGAACATTTTTATATTGGTCTTCTAAATTTCTTTGTGCAGTTATTCCTGATTGTGGATCTTGCGTAAAGTAAGTATTGAATTCATTAGTATATGATTTAATTATTTCTGAAGATTTTACAAAATATATATTTTGAGGATCAGAATTTTTAATATTAAATCCCCACTTAATTTGAATTATATTTTGATCTTTATCTCGATTAATTGGATTAATTGAGAAAACCTCCCCAGATTTAGATGAATTTACCATTTCTTGTATTATTATTGCAGGTTTTGGAAAAGGAATTCTTTTGCTAATATGATATAAAATTGAATATGGTGAATAAACTGAGGACCATACTTTTTTTATTGATGAATAAATATTTGAATTTCTCCTTATATTAATCAAACTAGTATATCTCTTATTTGAATTATTTTTTGTAGAAATTCTTACAGAAACTAAAGGATCATCTCTTCCTGCTTTAATAAAATTAAATGCATCAGAATTTACATCTCCGTAACTTTCTTTATCAATTTTTAGTTTTTCATAATTTTCAGTAATTTCTTTTTGTAAATCTTCTGGCAATTCGTAACGATCAAATAAATATCTAATTTTTTTACTTACATCTATAATAGAATTCATATCGTCTGAATGTAAGTTTGAAATTAATTCATTAATTTCATTGCCATTATCTATCATAAATCTTGAAAAATAATCATTTGAAATTGCAAATCCTTTTGGAACTGGAAATCCAAATTTAACTGCTTGGCTTAAAAAAACTGCTTTTTCTCCAAAAGAATTAGAATCTTCTCTGCTTAACTCAGATATAGATCTTATCATAAAACTAATTTAATAGATTAAATAAAAATATTATTATTCAGAAGAAGCCATAGCAACTTCTTCAGATGGTTCAGATTGTTCTGTTGTAACTGCATCTTGAACATTAGATTCAATATCTTCTTTTGTTAAATTAGGATCATAAATTTTATTATCTTCTGCAATTGATTTACATGCAATTGGGAATTTTGAAGCGCCTTTACTGAATGCAGTTTTTGCATCTTGTATATTTTCTGTTGGAATGAATAATTGCATAATTGCTTGACCTGCTTTAACTCTTGCAGATCTAGAAACAGATTTACCAAATGCTGCTCTCATACCCTGAGACATTCTATCTGCTCCTGCACCCATAGCAATTGGATTTTCTCTAATAATTTGATGTGGAAAGACTCTAACTTTAAAACCAAAACCTGCTTTTCCTAAAACTTTATTCATATGTCTATTAATTGCGATTCTTCCTGCTTCAATAGCATTATGTCTTAAGTTAATATCTTTCTTTGCGTATAAAGTTACAGTAGTTGGGAAAAATTCATATCTTTTATTTCCTGAGTCAAAATGAATAATTTTATGATTAGGTGCAGCTCTAATGTATGATTTTTTTCTATATTTAGATGTACGTGTGAATGCTCTCTTTAATCTTCTATGACACTTTGCTGGTCTTAACTTTGCCATTAAATATTCTAATGAGTGTGCTTTTTAAATATTTCCCTCTTCATTGTTTTCTTCGATATTCGCAACATTATATTCGGAATATAATTCGAAATTAGGATAAAATTTAAAGTTAATTATAGAAGAATTAATCAATATATACGATCTAATTAGCTCCTCCTCTCCTTCAAATATTACGTCGTCACTAGATAAATAGATTTTTGAATCAACTATTTTTAATGGAAATCCGGATACTTTTACTAAGTTTGTTTCATCATCAAATTCAAAAGTATAATCCATATTTACACTGTATTCAAAAATTGTAAAATCTTTGTAAAATTTTGGATATTCATTCATTCTTTCTTCAAATTCTAAAACAAAATTAGTTTCAAAATCATTTCCGGAATAAAATCTAGAGTCATAAGCTGCATAATTTGCTGAATCTTCAACAAAAGTTTGGTAATTTTGTGATATTTCAGTTAATTTTACCAATTCTTTTTGAGACTTTCCTATCTCAACTGTAAAATTTTGTGGTTCATAAGTTGATATTAAAATTAAACTGAGTACTCCTACTAAACCGATTGAATATAATAATATGATAATTCCTTTTTTCATTATTTATATAACTCCATGTGCAAAAATTTAACACAATCTTCTTCACATACTTTTTTTGATATTGCCAAAGAGCAAGAAATAACTTTTTCTTTATTTGATAAATCTCCGTGATTTATTGTAGTATATGAATCATCTAACTCGCAGTTTTCTTCAAATGATTCGCAATCTTCACTTATACTGAGTTTGAAATTTAAATTTAAATTTAACAAATGTTGGTCAATTTTATTTAGATTAGTTAAATCATCATCAGATTCTCCTAAATGTAACGAAGTTTTTTTATCAAATATCTTATCTGATTTTAATATATTATTGAGATTATTATAACATTCAAATCCTGAATTAACTGCTATAACATCGGCATTTGATCTAACTTCTCCTTGCTGAGAAAAATAAATGCTTGATACAAAAATAAACATAATTATCATAACTCCAAAATAAATTTCAATCATACTGGCAACAGAACCTTTACGCATTGTAACAAACCTCTGCAATTAATTCTCTACTACCTCTCAAATATAGAACCATATCAGGAAAATCACATTCTAAAAGACCTTCTGAATAAACCAAGTTATAATTTAAATCAAAAAAACTTAAACTATATTTTTCTTCATCAAATCCGCTTAGACAATTATTATCTAGATTTTTAAAATCACTTTTATAACCAAAATCGGCTACAGGAAAATCTTGAATAGTTTTAACATCAGTATAACAATAACTAGTAATTCTTTTTCCTATAATTGTTAAATCCATTTCATCCAATTCATAATTTGCATCAACTTTCAAATTTACCAAATAACTCTCTACGGAGAAAATTCCAACCATCAAAATTATAACTGCAAAAATTACATAAATAATGGTTTGAAGTTGCATGAATCCTTTCATAATAATTTATTAATCTCCGTTATTAATATACCATTATGTTCTTTTTTACTTATTTCTATTACAAGAGGATTTTCAATATAATAATTATTATCTGAGTCTATCATACCCGCAGATTTAGATATATATGGGAAAAATGATTTAGAATCAACAGGATTAGTCAAAAATGCCGTGGTTAAACCAATTGCAGCCGGACCTGCAAATGCTGCTAAAACTCCTCCTGAAAAGTAAGCGCTAAATGAGCCCGAAATTTGTGGATCTGCCCAAGATCCTAAATATAGAATTCCCCATCCGAAAGTACAACCTGGTCCGAATGATGCTTTAATTGCAGTAACTGATCCGCAAGCTACAAAAGGTATTGTTGCAACCATTTCTCTTGGATTAATAATAGTATCTTGTAATACTTTCGGAGTTGCATCTTTAGATAATAAATTATTATGTGAATCAACACAATTGTTGTCTGAATTAATTATATTTGGATATTCTTTTGATTTTAAAATTGGTGAACTGGATGGCATTGCAAATATGCCTTCTGCTATGTCTCCAAAAATTTTTATTTCTCCTATAAAACTATTGTCAAAATCAGGATAATTCAGTACCGATTCAGATTCGCAATTTGGTTTTGATACATAGTAAGTTTTATTTTCCGATTTACAAGAAATTGTTGAAAATGAATTTTCAACAGCTTCTGTAGCTTTTTGAGACTTATTAATAAAATAAACTATTGGAAGATATGTTAAACCGTACTCTAAAGCATAACTTATCCAAGACATACCTTTAACTGATAATATACAAACCGGTGCAAATATCGCTAACCCGCTACAAGCCGGTTCTGCAACCTCTGTTGTTGCTTTAACCGCCAATGATCTAACTGCGGACTTTCCGATTCGTTCTGATGTTTGTTTTGCTGCACTGTTATATAATTTATTTAAACCTGTTACTTTACCCATAAATTTTATTCTTTTTTTAGCTCGTTCTGCAGATTCAATTGCTGCTGTTTTAACAAAACTAGCACCTTTTTTGAATGGTGACGTTATATAATTTAAACTAGATCCGGTACGTTTCAAAAATCCTTTTTTTGCAATTTGTTTTTCGGCAAGTAAAGGTGCTTTTTCTAATGCCTTGCTTAGTTTATACGCTCTATATTTTTTAACTCCAGGTATTTTGGATTTCAAATCATTTCTACCCGATCTTTCAATTGCATCCAGTGTAGAATCATCAAGACTTGCATATAACTTGTCTAATTCATCAAAAAAATTTGGACTTATATCTGGATTAATTTTATCAAAAGCCTGTCTATAATTATCATGTGCATCTGCTAATGCTTTTTCAACAACATCGTCTCCTAATGATTTTGCTTCATTTAATTCTGCAATAGCGCTTCCAGCTTTATTATTGGCATTTGATATTTGAAAATCTCTTTCTTGAATAATATCGTTTCGAATTTTAGTACGTTCATCTGATAAAAATTCTTCTGAGGGAGTTCTAGTGATTTGTGTATTTCCTGTTTTACTCTTTTTATTTTTATATCCTCCTGGCGGATTCTTACTTGGATTTATTCTTTCATCAAAATAAAAATCAAATCGATCTTTATATTTTCCAGTTATTTCTCCTGTATCTATATCAATCTTTCCAATAAGTTCTTCATCAGATAATTCGGCTAAGGCTTTAGATTCATCACTCCATTGTCTTGTTGCAGAACTTATTTCTTCTTGTTTAGTTAGCTCTATATCTGTTGCTTGCTGAATATATTGTTCATCAACATATTCTCCGTATAATTTTGCAGAATTTAAGTCGTCCTCTAATTTTTGCTCAAGAATTGCTTTATTTACTTCATCTAAATTATAACCTGCTTCTTCAAATTGTTTTCTTAGAATCTTTTCTCTATATTGATCTTCTCTCCAATTTTGGAGTTCTCTAGTCGTAAGATCTTGACCTGCATCAGATGCAATTCTTGCTAATTTTGCAGTACTAGTTCGATCTTTATTGTATTGATATAAACTATAATAAAGCAATCCTTCCTCGATAGGAATATTATCCCATGCTGCGTTTAGAATTAAATTTGACATATAATCTTGAGGATATTTACTCAGAGTATATTCACATTCTACTGGGTTAAAAAGAACCGTACCATAACCAGGGTTGCCTAAAAAATCTGTAGGAATTTCATGATATACGGATATAGGTACTGATGACGAGTCAACGAAATCTGTTGTAATTGCAAGAGTTTTTGCAGCAATAGTTGGATCTCCTAAAACCGAAGTTTCTACAGCATCATAAAAAACATTAACTGAAGCAATAGTAGTTAGTGAAGCAATTAAAACTATTCCAATTTGAAGAATTAAATCTCCGGATATACCTTTCTTCATCCAAATATTGCCTCTCCTATTGAACATCCGCTTGCAATCCCGTATTGATAAGGCATTTTAGATAGAATAATTGTTCCTCCGTCATTACACACACATGCCCTTGTATCAATTTTTCTTGTAAAATCTATATTTAGAGGAAATTCATTATTTATAGAATTGAAAAAATCATTATCACTTATTCGTACTGATTTCTTCATTGAAACTGAAGTTACTGGATCAGATTTACCTTCTTCAATTAAAGATAATTTACCAGAAATATGCTCCATTCTGAATCCTTCTTTTATTAAAAAATTAAAATCTGCACACTTATCTTTGCTCAATGAATCCGAAAATGCTGCAAGGTCTCTTATTGTAAAAATTGATTCATCATCGTTTTCAATTAAACCGCCAAATAAATTTGATAATAAAAATCCGCCTATCAATACTACCATTCCTGCTATAACCAACTCAATAATAGAATATGCAGTAATACTTCCTTTCATTATAACAAACTTTGATCAATTAAAGCAGTAACTGGTTCTTCAATTTCATTAAACGAACCAGATAAAGCAGTCCATTTAGAAGTTATAAATATAAGAACTAAAACTAATATAGAAACTGCGATTATCATTACAATTATTGTTTCGATTGATAAAGCACCTCTCCTCATAGTGAATTAAATAATTATATTATAAAAAGTTAATTTAGGATTATAAAATACTGGAACTTTCGCAAATATTTGTTAATGCCTCAAATACGCCTGAATCTAATGTTTGTCTATCTACTGAACTTATTGTTGAAAAAATAGGGCATGATCCTCCAGTTGAATCTCTTGATAGTCTTGATCCCGCATTATTTAATTCGTCAGATATAGAAATATGTTTTTTATTTCCGCAAGAATACATAGGTATTAATCCAGAAGAAACTGAAGATAAACCGTCACAATAATTTATTTGAAATGCAGAACTAGGGTTTATTGGTTCATCATTAAATAAAACTAATTTATTTTCCATATCTGGATCATTTAATCTAAATATATCAGAAAAAGACAAATAATCATTATACATTTTAACATCAGAAACGCGTTTTATATCTTCAGAATATATTCTTTCATCAAAATTATTTTCCAGTTGTAAAGTTAATTCAAATCGATCATAATTATCACAATTTTGATTAATTAGTGAATTACAATAATTTGTAAAAATAATATCATTTTTTTCTTCTTTGACTTTAATTAATTTTTCATTTGAATTATGAATTGATTGAAAATTTGATTTTATCTCGGAAACATCACAATCTGAAATTGAATTATTTATTATAGAATTCAATAAGCCATAATTATTATTATTAGTTAAATCATTATACATTTTTTCATATAATTCTGAATCAAAAATAACACTACTTTCGGTTACTTGTAATAAATTTTGATTTTCAAACTCTGCGTCTATATTTGAACAACTCTTCAATTTATCTATATTTAAATTTCTTGAAGATTGAATTATTGAATTATATATTGAACTTATTTGTGCACTTACAAATGAATCTCTTTGAAGAGCTTTACAATTTGAATTTGAATTTTCAGAATCACAGTTAAAATAATTTTCTAATCTGATTCGAATAATTTCATTAGGATCTTTATTTTCAACAGAACCTATCGATACTGTAAAACAAGCCCAATTATATCCATTAATAAATCCTTCTGAATTCATTTTCCAACATTTTCTTGATAGATCTAAAATTTCATCAACAATACAATTTTTTTGTTGATCATAGGGATTTATATTTATAACATTTTGATCACAATCTAATTTATTTGGATCAATAATTATTTTTTGTGTTGGACATGATTTTAAAAATTCAAAGGGATTTATTTGTTGAGGTAATAAGTTTATAATATCATCTTGTATACCTTGGTCTTTTGTTTCTAAAGAAACGGCATTTATTTTTGCAGTACATAATTTTTCATTAACTTCACTAACTTCAACAGAGTCCGTAAATTGATTATAAACACCTATAGAAACTATTAAACCTAATATTGACAACAAAATTCCTACAATAAAATAAGTAGATTGTCCTTTTATATTAAATACCATATTAATGTCATTATTAAACCTCCTAAAATAAATAATATTAAATAAAAAATTCTAGAAAGTCCAAGATAGTTGCTATAATTTTTAATAATAGAATATGAAAATACTATAATTATTAAATAAAATAGAATGAATCCTATATAAATTAAAAAATTAAAGCCGCTGCTGAGTAATAAAAATGAAAACAAAAATAGATTAAAATAAAATATATATGGATAAATTAATGAATAAAACATTTTAATATCTGAATTTGAACCGAATAATTTTGAAAAAATTACCAAAATAAACGATAAAAAATTTATAAAAATAAAATAAAAAATAAATACTGAAATTAAAAATAAAAAATAAGAACTAAAAATTGTTAAAGAATTTATATTTGTATTGATCAAGGAACCTATTTCTTGTGAATAATTAGAATTAATTATTCTTGATGAATTTAATGAATAAATTATTAATAAAAACGAAAATAAAAATAAATTTTGTATTAGGTATGTAAAATTATTATTATAATAATTTGATAGTCCTAAAGAATATTTTATATTTCCAATAAAGCTCATATTAATAATTAAATTATTTATATATATTAATTTCCTAAATTATCGGTACTTGATTTTAATAAATCAGTTGCAATATTTGTAACAGATCCGTCTGATCCTATTTTTGAAATCATAAAAACAATTAATAAAACTGCAACAGTTATTCCAATAATGAATAAAATTATTTGATTTATTCCTAATTCCATTATATTTTAACTGCGGAGCCTAATTCTTTAGCTATATTCATCATATCTCCTCTGGTGTTTGCAATAAATATTACCATCAAAACTAAAAATGTTATTGCAATTAAAAAAGCTATTACTTGCCAATTAAGTTGTCCTTTTAACATTGTCCCCTCCTCTCATAATAAATATAATTTTCTGATAGTTTGGCATTACCAAATTCAAATTCTCCTAAGATTGCACCTGCGGCATATAATGGTTGATTTCCTTTTAAAACCGAGATCGTTTTTACTCCTGCTTCCAAAAGATTTATATCTGTTGATTCAACAAATCCTAAAATTATTTGATCTCCGGAATTATAATTTATATTTGGATCAAATAAAATATTATCATAAGGTCCCAATTCGTTTACTGATGAATAAAGATTTATCATTTCAGATAAACTATTTGAATTTAATTCTAGATCAACTATATTAACTAGATAAAAATCTTTATCTTGAATACCTACTGCTTTTTCGTAACTTATTTTTATTAATTCGCCTTCATTTTTTGGAGTTATCTTAATTCCTATTTCTTCCGGATCATATAAATTTCCAATATCTTGAAATTTCAATGTGTATTGGTTTACGGGTGTATCTGAAATTTTAACATCTAACTCATTTGTGTTTGGTACATAAATTTCACCAACAGGTTTATCTAACTTATATGATCTGAATCCATTTGATAGACAAATTCTATTACATTCGCCGCTGAATTTTGCATTTCCTTTAAGATATGTATTCCAGCAAGAATTTGATCTGTCAATTAATGCATAACTTAAGCATAAATTTCCAAAATTTTGATCATTTTTGGCCAACTCATAATTTCCTTGATAATATTCAATTAGTCCTTTACACATATCGAACATTCGATTAGTATTTGTAATGTCCGGAGGTCTCAATGTTTCAGAAACTACTTTACAATTGCTATTTCCAATATCTAGAGCTTGTTCAACAATATCATCTCCGGTATACATATTTTGAAATGCATTTCTTAATGTACATGCACTATTACCTTGATTGTTTAATATTCCGTAAGATATTTCAGAATAAACTAATATTGAAACGAATCCCGCTATAAGTATTAATAAAATACTTACAATATAAAACTGAACTGCACCTCTATTTGAGAGCATTATTAACAATAACAAGCATTATTCCTACTGCAACAAGGGATAATATTAGCATTATTATATAAGAATAAGTTGAATTTTGACCTCTCATAGTTATTAAATCAAAAATTTTATTTAAATTAATCTATATACTTTTTAAGAACACTCGCCATAGACTTCCAAACAAGCATCTTCATTAAATAAATCTAAATTTCCAACGGATTTAGCATTATTACAAGAAAGTAAACAAGATGCATAATTTGTATTTGTTGAATCTTGAAGTTCTGAAACTTCTTCAGATAATCCGGAAAATCGACCAGAAAAGAATAATAACATTCCTACTAAAACAGATAATGCGATAATAAGTGCAATTATTGTATTGATACTAATTTGTCCTTTCATATTATATACCGCAATCAGTTTCTCCGTCAAAATAAACTAATGAACCTGAATCGGATCTTCCTGATCCGCTACATGATACGGATATTGGACTTTCATAACAATTTAACTCTTCACCGTCAACAATAAATTTTTTTGAACAATATGATGAAGTTGGAAATGAATCAATTCCGGAATTTGATACTGAAGCTTTAGCAGTATTACAAAGATTATTACAATTTGATTTGTATGTGTCAATTTTATCAGGGCTAGATTCGGACACTGATGAAAATAAGTTACCTAGTCCTCCGGTAGTAAATCCAACTATTATAATTAAAGCTGAAAGAGCAATAATTAAACCAACAATAGTGTTTGTACTAATTTGTCCTTTCATATATATAATGTTAAATCTTATTTATATGTTTTATGCCAAAACTCCGGTGACTACTCCCGCCATTTGGGAAAATATAAAAGTTCCAATAAATGCAAGACCGCAATATAATAATGTGGCAATAATTATATTTTTTGAAAACATATTTTCAAAATCTAATTTACTTGATCCGTTTATAATTCCAGATACTAAATTTGTCAATAAATATATTGCTTGAATTATATAAATTCCAATCATTAATTGTAAAATAAATGGTGGTACGGCGACATCTACTTGAAATATATTTGTAATTCCAGTTCCAATACCTTGACTTTCTATATCTCCGGCGTTAAAACCTTCTAATTGATTACTCAAATTAAGTAGAACTTTGGTTACTAATACGGAAAGGCTTACTACAAGTGCAGACATTACTGGTGCTAAAAAAGATATTTGCATTTTCATACTCGATAGAGAGTCTGATAAAAGATCAAACATTCTTTCTTTAAGTTGATGCATTTTTTGAAGATATAAAGAAAGTGTTGTCATAGAATCTGCAGTAATTTGAGAACCTTTTTTTGAAGATTCTATTAAGATTTTCATAACAGATTCTATTAAAGGTGAAGGATATTTAGTTAACGCACCAATTTCATTATTAAAAATTGAATCTTCTAAATTCATTCCTCTTTTTCTTATGTTATCATCAATAATTGTGAAAAAATTATTAACTTCAGAACCTTTTGTATTCTCAACCATTTTTGAAAAAGCTGCCTCAGTAGGAATATTTTGACTAATTAGATTACCTAATTGAAAAATTGCAGAAGAAAATTCATCTTCAATTTTTTCTAAAGATTTTTTTGAATTTATTAAGTTCTTTGTTTTATAATTATAATAGACAAAAAAAGAAATACCTATTGAAAATATTATTAATAGAGATATATAAAAAACACTATTTTCAAATTTATAAAATCCCCAATTATCAGAACCTGCAAACCATAATAAAATTAACGTTGCAGGTATTGCAATAACTGAAAATAATAAACCTGAAACTAATTTCAGTCTTCCAGTATGCATATTTCTTTTATCTAAAATAGATGTTGAAACGCCTCCTGGACGAGTATTCAATATTTTTTTAGAAATTAAAAATACAATGACTGGTAAAAATAAATTATAGGTAAAAATTAAAGGAATTGGTTTGATTGTATCTGCTAAGAATGCAGACACCATTGGCATCATTATCAGCATTAAAAGAGGCATTACTATACCTAACATATTAACTGTTTGTATGGGAGATTGTAAATTATGTGCATAATGAGTAAGATTATCTTGAACTCCGGTTGTAATAACTTCAGTGGATTTTTCTAAAATTTTTTTTGCTTTATTTGAATCTGATTCTTGTAAACTTGATTGAATTAGATGTATAGATTCAACAAAAGCAGGTTCTGAATCTTTCCAAGTTTCAATATAATAATTTAAAGAATCATCAATTGTTTGATATTTTCCCGTTTCAACATCCCATAATATTTTAATAAAATCAATAGAAAGCGGAGCAGGTATTTGATTTGCAACAAATAAAATTGCTCTTTCTAAATTTGAATCTCGCTTCATATATATTACAATATATAAAACTGCAATTAGTAATTGGTCTGAAGCCTTAGCTCTCCAACTTTCAAAAATTAATTTAGGCATATTTGAAAGATAATAAATTAAAAATAATGATGTAGCAATACTTGCAAAACCAAAAAAATATTGTCCTAAAAAAATAAGCGGAATTGCTAATATGAAAAAAGGAATGGCAGAAAGAATTGCCAAAGACATAACTCCATTCGGATCAATGTTTAAATGAGCTAGTTGAATGTATTTTTGAAGATTTGGTAAATCTTTTTCTGAAGGTTTTAATTTTAATATTTTGGAACTAAAATTTACAAATTTTTCATATCTACCCGATAAAACTTTTTTATTTTCTTGTAAAAATGTTTGATACTCTTTTGAATATGAAATATTTTTTTTTGAAGGATTATTAACTTTATTTAATCTTTCTTCGAATTCATTAGCCATTTATTTAACCAATCCTCCCATTCGGAATAAATTTTATCTGGATCTGTTTTTTGATATCGATCATATACTTCTTTACTTATTTTATGAAACATATCATTACAAAGAATAGTAAATTCAGCTTCCAATAAAGATTCATTATTCTCTGAAATTTCTACGATTTTACTTTTTATTTTAGATCTCAACAAAATATTATTATAAACTGCATCCCAATCGCCTGCCCATTCTGGAATCTTTGATGCAATATTTTTTAGAACTTCAGATTCTCCTTGAATTAATGCGTCCGTTGGTTCTAATTCATCAGTTTCAGGATTATAAATCATTAAATCTAAAAAGCCATTTTCTTTTAATGGATCGTCAGTCCATTCTTTTTTAACTTCAGCAATTTGAACAATACGCTTTTTTCTGTCAAGACCCGATGCGGTTTTTACTGGATTTGCAACAACTATTATATCTGTAGCTTTAAATGAAGTTTTTGGAACATTTAAATCATTCACAACTCTATCAAAAATAGAATAAGGAGAATCTCCGTGAATTGTTCCCATAACAACATTTGCTAATGCACCAACTCTCATTGCCTCATATAATGCTGTGGCTTCTTTGCTCCTAACTTCTCCAACTATTAATGCTGAATCTCCCAGTCTTAATGCTGCTCGAATACCATCTTCTGCAGTTAGTTCTGCAGATCCTTGTGATAAAACCGATTGAACTTTCATGGATTGTATATCATAATTTAATCTCTGATAACTTCTTATGGGTAATTCTAATGTATCTTCTATTGTAAGAATTCTTGTTGATCTCATTAATTCAACTAATGATGAACTTAGAAAAGAAGTTTTACCTGAAGATCTTGTACCTGCAATAAGAATTGTTCTTGCTCCGTCAATTAAAAAACTAAGTAAACCTGCTGCAAGCGGATTTATCATTTTATTTTTTATAAATAGAGGATAAGTCCAAGGTTTTTCTCTATGTCTTCTAAATGAAAATGCCATACCGTCTGGGCTAATTGGTTGCTGAATGGCTGCAACTCTTGCAGTAGAATTTGGTAAAATTAAATTAGTATCTAAAACTGGATTTGCTTCGTCCAAAGGTCTACCGGATATTAACCTTAGTTTTGTGGCAATTGCTTCAGTTTCTTTCTGAGTTAGAGTAATATTAGTTCTACATTCTCCGTATTTTTGATGAACTATAGAAATCTCATTAATATTAGATGGTGCATTTATAGAAATATCTTGAATATTATCATCCATTAAAATAACTTCAATAAGTCCGAAACCCAAAGTATATCTTACTAAAATCTCTGCAAGTTGATCAACTTCATCTTTAGTTAATTTAATTCCTTTAGATATACTTAAATCGTTAATTAAATCTTTTTCTACATTTTTGAATAATTCTCTGGTTTTTTCAGGATCAATAAATTCTGATTTTTGAGGTTTGTGTTCAGAAACTACTTGCTTTGCTTCTCCTAGAAGTAAATATTTATCTTCAGATAAACTCATTTCGGGAGGAACTATATGGTAAATTGGCCGAATACTTTCCTTTAAATCTAGAATTGATACTTTTGTTTTATCATTTAATGAATAAGATTCTAATATAACTGAATCTGAGGGAATTTTGGTAATTAATTTTGCATATAAAAAATTTGGTTTAATGACTGGGCTAAAAATTCTTGAATAAATTTTCCTGTCATTGGGTTTATGTTCAGAAAAATAAGGCTGTGCCAATCTGATTAAATCTGTTTTTTCTAAAGAATTTTTTATATAATTTAATGTTTGTAAAAATGCTTGTCTTGATTTCGGATTTTGTCGATTTGAAGTTTGTCCGAGTTTTAATTCTTCATCAATTTTTGATAAAAGTCTTAAATATACGCCTATTGGTTCTTCTCTTAAACCAAAATTTACTATTGACTTTAAAAATTCAATACGATCTGGATACGGTTCTTCATCAGATATATCTCTTACAGAAGATTCAGAAAAAATTTTTTTATTCTCCAAATCCATTATTATTGAAGCAATCTCAATAAGTATATTTGTTTGATCATATGGATAAATTACATCTTCTTGCTGCAAAAATTGTATTTGGTTTACTCTGCCTGATTTTGTAAGTTTATCTATTGTATCTGCCATAACTGAAGAATTATTTTCAATAGTTGGTGACTTTACGCTTTTTGAATAGTCTACTTCAAGAATTCTTTGTCCGGGTTTTTCTATAATTCTATATGGGTTATTTGAATCCATATTATTAAATAGAATAGATAGTTTATATATCATATGGCAGATTTACCTGAGACAAATATCATGGCAGAATTATCAAAAATAAATAGGCGACTTACGCTTATTGAAAATAGATTTTCAAATCTCAGTGATCAAGTAAATTTAATAGAAAATTCACTTAATGAAAAACATGAAGCTTCTGGAAAAAATGTATCAAATATGGATCTCTCGTTAAAAGAATTAAAAGACAGAGTAAATAATTTTGAATTGGAAATAAAAAAATTTAATGGAATAATTTCAAACTTTGCTTCAAAACAAGATGTAAAAATACTGGAAAGATATATAAATTTCTGGAACCCAATTAAAGAATAATGGCCTTATTTGATAAAAAAGATAAAGAAAATAATTTACCTTTGCCTCCGCCATATAATCCCAACTCAATGAATAATCCTATGCAAAATCAAAATATGAATAATATGCCACAACCAAATAATTTTCAAAATAGTTCTCCAGGAAATCCTTTTGATAAACTTCCTCCTTTAAATCAGACAAATTTATCTCAATTACCTGAGGTGAATAACACTAATCAAAAAGATCATACTGAATTAATGACTGAGGATATAGAAAAAATAACTGAATCCATAATCGGCGAAAAATGGGATAAAATAAATACTGAATTAAAAAATATGACTGATTGGAAAAATGAATTAACCAAACAATTAGATTCTTATAAGAAAAAAGTTGAAGATTTAGAAAATAAACTATCTGAAACTCAAACTGCAATGATTGGAAAGGTTGATGAATATAATAAATCGATAGGTAATGTCAATATAGAAATTCAAGCAATGGGTAAAGTATTTGAAAAATTAATACCTGAATTTACTTCAAATGTTAAAGAATTATCTGAAATTGTAAAAAAACATAAATAATTTTTATTTTCCTGGCCTTCCGATTAACAAAGTTGCTCCAGTAAATATAAGTAATAATACTATAACTGATAATATAGATGGATCATATATTGTTGCCAATCCTCTTGAAACTGGGTCTGAGCTAGGTGAGAACTCTGAAAGTAAATCTCCTTCTTGCAAATCTGTAGAAGATCCTTTAGATACGGCAATTCCGTCTGCTTCAGTGGCTTGCTGAACAGTAGGTATTGCTGAAACAATAGCAATAATCAGTATAATTATCATTACAACAAAAATAGCAGTATAAGATTCAGATTGTTTAGCTGCCGAAGCTATATCTTCTGTTTTAAGACCTAAGAAACTAAATATTAGCAATAATAATATAATAACTGAAAATAATAATGTGGAACCTATTAATAAAATTCGAAATAAACTTACAATAGATGAAAAACTAATTAATGTAACTGAAATTGACAGAGCAATCAATGCATTTATTGTTTTATTATCTCCTAATAATTCTTGACTAGATAAAACACCATATGTTCCTGCAAAGAATAAAATAAACGGAAATACAACATCAAAGAAACCTAAGTCTCTCATAACATCAATTCCAGAATTTAAGGTTACGGCCATAAATTATTTCTATTTAAAACAATAAAAAGATTACTTATTACTATTCATCTTTTTTTGGTGAAGTTGATGCAGATTTACCTAAAATATAAATTACTGCAAGTGGGAAACCCAACACTAATGCCAAAGAAAGAATAGTCTCAAATCCTTCTCCTGAACTTGCAGCTGAAGCTCCAACCAAGAACTCAGATAATGGACGTATGAACGGTATTCCTGAGGGAACTCCCATATCAATTACTAATAAAAATACTAAAACTATTGTTAAATAAAATAAGTTTTTACCAAAAGTAATATTATCTCCGAACATAGGATTTCCAATAGGGTTCTTCAATCCTAATAAACCTAATACCATCATAATTAATAAAACTATAACCAGCAAGAAACCTGCCTGAGGTATAACTCCCGCAATATAGTTAACGGCATCAGTTGACGTTATGAAAAATGCACCGATAGCAAGAGAAATTATTTGATTTACTGTTTTTGATGAGTCATCATTACCGAATAATTCTACTTTTTGCAATAGTCCGAAAACTAATGCATACAACAATACAAATGGTAAAATAACTGTAAAAAATCCAAAGTCTTGCAATAATACTACTGCATTTTCTAAAGGATTAACTATTTGTACCATTTTAATTAATATATCGCTCTCTTAATATAAAGATTACTGAGATGTTTATTCTTCTTCATCGATGCTTATTAAGTATGCATTAATTTGTTCTTCCGTATAGTTATGATCTTTCCAATATGTATCGATCAAATCTGCACTTCCTGTTGTTTTACATAACTTGGTAAATTTACTATGAACAGAACCTATATTAGTGTTTATCACTGTGTTTAATTTTGATTTTAAACGATTACTCCCTCTTGGAAATTTACTTCCATAAATTTTATCTATTTCTTGAATCTCTGAAACTAAATTCTTATTTCTTAAATCTCTAATACGATGATACTTCATTATTTTATCTAATTGATTCATTATTGCATTAATAAAATCTTGCTCCAAATTTGCTACTAGCGTCAATTCCTTTTTCAAGTCTTCATCTAAAGAGTTATCTGATTGTAACTC
>JAYPKL010000005.1:0-40528 GCA_038128845.1 Candidatus Woesearchaeota archaeon
GTTATAGGATAAAGCACTATAACTTCCCATTTCTTTACCATTGGATACAAACAACGGCTGTTCTTTGAAATTCTCTGAATCTCTTAGCGGGTGCTGTGTTACCCAATCATTTAAGTATCTGAAATATTCTACACACATACTCTGTCTATGTCCAGTCTTTCCAAATAAATCAAATTCAAATCTTGGCGGAGTGGATTTATATGTTAAATCTCTAATCCGTAAGTTTTCAATTTCTCCTACTCTTGCTCCGGTTTCTATTAATAAACAAATAACTGCTTTATTCCTTACACTAGTTGCTGATTGAATCATTTTTGCTAATTCATCTCGGGTCAAAGTTTCTTTTACATTTATCTTCCGTTTCTCGTTTTTTGGTATTCCATTAGGTATCAATTTCACTACGGTAGGGTATCCTTTGAGTGTAATTTGTTGCTTGGTTTTAGTACCGTATTCTCTCCAAGTCAAGTACTTCCGAAGTGCTTGTCTAAATCCTTGTCTGGTAGTAGGAGCTATATCAAATTTAGAAATACTGTTTAAAACTTCTCCAATATTTTCTTCTGAAATTCTATTTAGTTGAATATCTACTCCGTTCTTTCTAATTAGAAATAATCTCTGGATTATAATAGACCTTCTGGCTCTACTAACGTCCATATCAAAGGCTTCCAGATATTTATGAAATTGTCTTAAAGAATCTTGTTCATCTTTACTAAACAATTCAAAGTAAGGATTATCTCTTATTAATCCAGTATTCGTTTCAAAGGTCTTCTCACCAAAAAGTTTGTTCTCTATTATATTTTGTTGTCCGGTTCTTAACTTATTAGTTTCTAATATCTTTTCCATAGCATAGTTTTCTACGCTCGGTTTCTTCGGAGAAAGTAAATACACGCCGTGTTAACGCCACTAACTCAGTGTGATAGCGTTAAACTCAGTTAACGCTCTTGGTGTATTTTTCTTAAGTTTGTGTAATCGTCTTAGCTTTAAATACTTTTAGGGCTTTACACATTTAACAGAACGCCCGCACCGAGATTTGAACTCGGGTCACGACCGCGACAGGGTCGTATGATGGACCAGGCTACACTATACGGGCGTAAAATTACTAATTTTATTTCATTTATAAAACTTTCGAGAATTGTTTTATATTATAGAATTAATTAATTATTTATGGAATTAATATATTTCATTATAGCCCTTATTGGTATTTTTATTGGTGCGAATATAACTATCGATCAAGCAATAATTATCGCAAAGAAATTAAATTTGTCAAAATTATTTATTGGATTAACAATACTATCAATAGGAACTTCACTACCAGAAATTTTTACTCATATATTTTCTAGTATTTCTGAAATAAATGGTGTTTCGGCAAGTAATGTTGCAATTGGGACTAATATAGGATCAAACATATTTCAAATAACATTTATTATTGGTATTGTTTCATATTTTTCTAAAATAAAAATTAACAAAAATATAATTTCAAGAGATTTTTTATTTATGCTTTTTTCAATATTATTGCTGATAATTTTAGGATATAACGGAATAATATCTAGATTTGAAGGATTAATTTTAGTTTCATTATATTTATTTTATTTATACAAATTATATGACATAGAAGAATCTTCCAAATATATTAAAAATAAAAATCAAAAAAATATTTTTATTCATATTATTTATTTATTGATAGGTCTTATGTTTTTGTCGATAAGCGCAGATACTATTGTTAAATATGCGGTTAATCTATCGAAAGTGTTTGGAATTGAACAAAGTATTATCGGAGTTTTGATTATTGGAATTGCCACAGGTCTACCGGAGTTAACAACTGCAATAGAAGGCATTCGAAAAAAATCTAAAGATATGAGTTTAGGAGTATTAATTGGATCTAATATAACTAATCCTTTAATGGGTGTAGGAATTGGAGCCTTAATTGTTGATAATCCCATTTCAAAAACAATAATAAATGTTGATTTAATTTCCTGGTTCCTAATTTCTTCTTTACTTTATTTAATGATTTTTAATAAAAAACAAATATCAAAAAGAGTAGGTATTACAATGATAATGTTATATTTCGTGTTTATTGTATATAAATTAAATTTTATATTTTAGATAATATTTTAAATAAAAAATAAAAGTTTGAATATGAGTGATTTATTTAACCGAATTGATAAAATCAACAGAAAATTATTAAAAAGTAAGAAATTTTGGGCGTTCGTTATACTTACAAGACCAATTAAATATTTTATATATGGTGTAATTCTTGTAAAGATTTTTGGATAAATTCGATATTTTTATAAACTCACTTATTTATGATATACATAGCCTCAAATCAATAATTTTATAAAGATAATCATTCAAGGCTATACGTAACTCGAGGGATAAAGTGGCTGCTAAGAAAAAAATTAATTTTAATCAAGACATAACAAAACATTATCTAGTCAATCCTGCCAAAATTTTAAACGAATCTGAAACTAAAAAACTTTTAGATCAATATAATATTTCTTCATCTCAGTTACCCGTTATTTCCGTTAAAGATCCCTTATCTAAATCTCTTGAAGCTAAAGAAGGAGACATTTTAGAAATTTCAAGAACAAGTAATGTTGCTGGTTCATATCAATATTATAGGAGAGTTCTATAATGGATAATAGAGTTATTGTTAAAAAATTCTTTGAGGAAAATGGTTTTGTTAAATCAAATATAGATTCATATAATTCATTCATTGATTGGAGAATGCAAAAAATTGTTGATTCGGAAAAAGAATTAATGCCTGCAGTTATACCAGTTGAAACAGAAGAAGTTAAGTTTGTATTTGGTAACATCTCAATTAAAAAACCAATAATTATTGAAGCAGACGGATCGGAAAGACCTTTATATCCAAGTGAAGCACGTATGAGAAATTTGACTTATACAGCTCCAATAGTTCTAGAAGTTGCATTACTAATGGATGGAAAAGAAAGAGATAGAGCTGAAGTTCAAATTGCTGAAGTACCCGTAATGATCGGTTCAAATTTATGTTATTTGGAAGGATTATCCAAAAAGGAGTTAATTGAACACGGCGAAGATCCGATGGATCCAGGAGGTTATTTTATAATAAACGGAATTGAAAGAACACTAGTATTACTTGAAGATTTAGCTCCAAATAGAATTTTAATTGAAGAAGAAACAGGTACAATTACTCATACTGCAAAAGTATTTTCTTCCATAGATACTTACAAAATCTCTCATACTATTAATAGAACTAAAGAAGGTCTATTTAGCGTAAATTTTTCAAATATTCAAAAAATTCCATTCGTCGTATTAATGAAAGCATTAGGTTTAACTAAAGATCAAGAAATAGCAGAAGCTATTGGATTTGATGAAATGCCTGAAGAAGTTATAATTAATTTACTTGAACATATGGAAATTAAATCAGAAGAAGAAGCTAAAGAAGGTGTAGCAAAACATATGTTATTAGCATTACCTAAAGATAGAAAAATGCAAAAAATAGAATCTATTCTAGACACCGTTTTATTACCTCATATTGGAACAACTAAAAAACATAGAAAAATAAAAGCTAGATTTTTAGCAAGAATGGTTAAAAAGATTTTACAATATAAAAATAATTTAATTGAAGCAGACGACAAAGATCATTACATGAATAAAAGAATTCGAATGTCTGGAGATTTACTCGAAGATTTATTCAGAACAAACTTTAAAGGACTAAAAAATGATATTATATATATTTTTACAAGAGGAGTTAGAAGAGGTAAAATAATTCCAATTGCATCGTTAGTAAGAGCAAAGTTCATGACAGAAAAAATAAAATCAGCAATGGCTACTGGAAATTGGACCGGTAATAGACAAGGAGTATCTCAAAGACTTGAAAGAGATAATCCTATTGCAGCAATTTCTCAACTTAGAAGAGTTACATCTTTATTAGATTCAAATAGAGAAAGCTTCAAAGCCAGAGAATTACATCCTACTCATTGGGGAAGATTAGGTGCTATTGAATCTCCTGAAGGTAAAAATATTGGGTTAAGAAAAGTTTTAGCTCTTATGGGAACAATAACAACAGAACTTGAAGATTCAGAATATTCAAAAAATATAAAAAAACTTATATCGCTTGGTATGGAGGAATATAAATAATGACGGACGTATATGTTGATGGTATATTGGTTGGAAATGTAAAAGACCCTCAAAAATATATTGAAAACGTAAAAAAAGAAAGAAGATTAAATAAATTGTCCAAGAATTTAAATATTTTATACAATCAAAGTGAAGATATAGTTGTTATTCAATTAGATAAAAACAGATTGAGAAGACCGCTTATTGTAGTTGAAAATGGAAAATCATTGTTTACTAAAGATCATGCTGAAAAATTAAACAGCGGAAAAATTAAGTATTCTGATTTAATTGAAGAAGGAGTTATTGAAGAATTAGATCCTCTTGAAGAAGAATCATCATTTATTGCACTAAACAATGATTCATTATCAAAAAAACATACTCATTTAGAAATAGATTCAGTAAACATTTTTGGAATGAATACAAGTATGGTTCCATTTGCAAATCACGATCCAGCAGGTAGATTATTAAGAGGTCAAAAAAATCAAATGCAAGGAACTTCTCTTTATTCAACAAACTACATTAATAGATTAGACACAAATGTAAATGTTTTACATTATACTCAAAAGCCAATTGTAAAAAGTTACACACAAGACATATTCGGTGACCATATTACAGGTGGTCAAAATTTAGTTGTTGCAATTGTAAATTATGATGGATATAATATGCACGACGGTGTTGTTGTAAATAGAGCTTCAGTAGACAGAGGAATGGGAAGAGTATCTCACTTCAGACCATATGCAACTGAAAGAAGAAGATATTCAGCCGGTCAAATTGATAGAATCTGTATTCCAGATAAAGATGTACAAGGTTTTACAATGGAAGATGATTATAAACACTTAGACCAAGATGGATTAATTACTCCTGAAACTTATATAAATGGCGGAGATGTTATTGTTGGAAAAACTTCACCTCCAAGATTTTTATCAAAATTAGAATCATTTAGTACTGCTGCAAATATAAGAAAAGATTCATCCACTAGAGTAAAATACGGAGAAAATGGTACTGTATCAAAAGTTATACTAACTGAATCTGAAGCAGGTAATCCTTTAATTAATATTGAAGTTAGAGACACAAGACCAATTGGTATTGGAGATAAAGTTTCATCCAGACACGGTCAAAAAGGTATTATTGGTTATGTAGCAGAACCCCAAGATATGCCATTTACTTCATCAGGAACTGTTCCAGACGTATTATTCAATCCTTTCGGTATGAGAAGAATGACCGTATCACACATTATGGAAGCATTGGGTGCAAAAGTTGGATCTCTTAATGGAAGATACATTGACGGAACACCTTTTTCCGGAGAAAAAATAGATGATTTAAGAGCCGAACTAAAAGAACTTGGATTTAACGAAAATGGTACCGAAACATTATATGATGGAAGAACCGGAAGATCATACGAAGCAAAAATCTTTGTAGGAAATATTTATTATTTAAGATTAAAACATCAAGTAACAGATAAAGTACAATCTAGATCAAGAGGAAGAGTGGCTTTACTTACAAGACAACCAACGGCAGGTAAGGCTATGGAAGGAGGCCTTAGATTCGGTGATATGGAAAAAGATACACTAATCGCACACGGTTCTGCTCTATTACTTAAAGAAAGATTTGATTCAGACCTGGAGGTTGTCAGAGTTTGTGATAGTTGTGGAGATATCGCTGCATATGATTCATTTAAGAAAAAGCCATATTGTATTTCATGTGATAATTCAACTGTAAGTGAAGTAGAAATGTCCTATGCATTTAAATTACTTGTTGATGAATTAAAAAGTATGGGAATAAAACCTCAGCTTGTATTAAAGGATAAATTTAGTAAAAATGGTAATTAGTAAATACGTAAGTAAAATAAAATTTGGATTAGTTTCACCTAGTGTTACAAAGAAGATGGGGGTTGTTAATATTATTACTCCTGAAATATATGATTCTGACGGTTATCCTGTTGAAAAAGGATTAATGGATCCTGCAATGGGAGTTATAGATCCGGGATTATCATGTAGAACATGTGGTGGAAGGATGAAAAATTGTTCAGGACACTTCGGTTATATTAATTTATCAAAACCTGTTATTCATATTTTGTATAAAGATCATATTTATGATTTCATTAGAGCAACATGTAAATCTTGCGGTCACGTACCCTTACCGGAATCTAAAAAACAAGCGTTCTTAGAAAAAATTGAAACTGCAAGAAATGATTTGGAACAAAGTGCATTGCAAAAACAAGTAAGAGACTTTGTTAAATCAGTTGCTAATGTAAAAAAGTGTCATAACTGTAACGAAGGAAGAGAAAAAGTAAAATTCAATAAACCTCAAACATATATGTATGGCGATGAAAGACTTTGGCCAAATGATTTATTAGAATGGTTAGAAAAAATACCTGACGAAGATGTAAAATTATTTGGTATGACTTCTGAAAATGCTAGACCCGAATGGATGATATTAACTACTTTAATGGTTCCACCTATAACAATGAGACCTTCTATAACGTTAGAAACTGGTGAAAGATCTGAAGATGATTTAACACATAAACTATCTGACGTTGTAAGAGTTAACCAAAGACTACTTGAAAACGTTAATGCTGGAGCTCCAGAAATAATTGTTGAAGATTTATGGGATTTATTGCAATATCACGTAACAACATACTTCAATAATGAGATATCGGGTGTTCCGCCAGCAAGACATAGAACAAGAAGACAATTAAAAACATTATCTCAAAGATTAAAAGGTAAACAAGGAATTTTTAGACAAAATTTATCTGGTAAAAGAGTAAACTTTTGTGCACGTTCAGTAATATCTCCTGATGCACATATTAATGTTAATGAAGTGGGTGTTCCAAAAAACATAGCATACGAACTTACAGTACCTGAAACAGTAACTGAATGGAACATAGATTGGATTAAAAATATGTTAAATAATATAGGAAATTATCCGTCAATCTCCTATGTAACTACAAATGAAAATAGAAGAAAGAAAGTTACAAAAGATACACTACCTTTAATCTTAGAAGAATTAACTCCAGGTTATGTTGTTGACAGAAATTTAATTGACGGTGATATAGTATTATTTAATAGACAACCATCTTTACACAGAATGTCAATGATGGCACATAGAGTTAAAGTAGTACCGGGAGAAACATTAAGAATTAATCCGGCTGTATGTTTACCATATAATGCAGATTTTGATGGAGACGAAATGAATCTTCATGTTCCACAAACAATTGAAGCACGAGCAGAAGCAGAATCTATACTTTTACTTGACAATCAAGTTGTAACACCGAGATATGGTTTAAGTATTATAGGAGCAATTGAAGATAGTATTCTTGGAATTTACTATTTAACTAAAGATATGATGCTAACTAAGCAGCAAGCTTCTGACTTAGCATTATCTTGTGGAATCGATAAGGATTTGCCATCAGCTAACAAGGAAGGATTAATCTCTGGTAAAGATATATTCTCAATGTTATTACCCGAGGATTTTGAATTTGTAAAGAAAGGAAAAATTTTATCCAAAGGTAAGGTTGAAAAAGGTGAAATAAAAATTTCTAAAGGAAAATTAATTAATGGAATTATTGATAGTTCATTTATTGGACCAGAAGGCGGATTCATAATACATAAATTATTCTTAGATTATGATCAAGATCATGCTATCGATTTCCTAAACAAAGTAATTCATATGGGACTTCATGTTGCTCAAAAAATAGGATTTACTGTATCATTTAATGACTTTGATATTAAAGATTCAGATAAAAATAAAATTCAAAAAATCCTAGAAGAAACACTTAAAGATTCAGAAGATTTAGAAAAATTATATAGATCAAATAAGATTGAGCCTTATCCAGGTATAACTGTTTTTGAAACATTTGAAACAAAAATGCAAGCATTATTATCTAAAGCAAGATCAAAATTAGGTGACATGTTAACTAAGAATGCAGATCAAGATAGTCACTTAGTTAATTCTGCACAAGCAGGAGCAGGAGATAAAATGACTAACTTAGTATTAATGAATGGATTCATTGGACAAACATCTCTGAGAGGTAGCAGAATCAATTTTGGTTATAGTGATAGAACTTTACCTCATTTCAATAAAGACGATCTAGGACCTGAAGCACATGGTTTCATCAAAGAAAATTATGCTAAGGGTATTGATGCAACTGAAGTATTCTTCCAAGCTATTGCTGGAAGAGACAGTTTCATGGATACTGCTATGAGAACACCTAAATCGGGTTATTTACAAAGAAGATTAACAAATTCATTACAAGATCTTAAAGTAGCTTATGATGGTACTGTCAGAGACGGAGCAAAAAAAATAATTCAATTCTCCTACGGAGGAGACGGTGTTGATGTAAGTAAATCAGACGGAGGACATATAGTTAACGAATAATGGCAGAGAATAGAGATTGGATAAATAAAGAATTACCTAAGAATGTAGAAATTAAAAATAAAAAACTTGCTGAAACAAGATATAATAAAATGCATATTGATCCAGGAGAAGCAGTAGGTGTTATTGCAGCTACATCTTTGGGAGAACCTGGTACACAACTTACAATGAGAACATTCCACATGGTAGGAGTAGCCGAAGTAAATGTAACATTAGGTTTACCTAGAATTATTGAAATTTTAGATGCTAGAAAAATTCCTTCAACACCTACAATGCATATTTATCTGAAGAAACCTTTCAATTCAAGTAAAGATAAATCTGATATGGTTGCACAAAAAATAAAACAAACAATACTTCAAGATATAGCTACAGAATTTACTATGGATATGTCATCTTCATCCGTTATAATTAAATTAGACAAACATGCAATGGATAGAAGATCAATTGATATAGATACTGTTTACACTCAATTAAAAAAATCATTAAAAAATAATGAAGTTATCAAAAAAACAGCTTCAATCGAAGTTAAAGATACAGAAAACGATATTAAAAAATTATTCAAATTAAAAGAAAAATTAAAAGATATGTTTGTTTCAGGAATTTCCGGAGTAAGTGACGTTTTAGCATTTAAAGAAGGAGAAGAATTCATTATACAAACATTAGGTTCTAATTTAATTGGAATTTCAAATATTGAAGAAGTAGATTTTTCAAGAACAAAAACTAATAATTTCCATGAAATTCATGACGTTTTAGGTATCGAGGCTGCAAGAGAGGCTATGATCAATGAAGTTATATTCATATTAGATAAAGAAGGTATGTCAGTAGATGAAAGACATATTGCATTAATTGTTGATGTTATGACAAGAGACGGAGTTATAAAAGGTATTACTAGACACGGTATAACTAAAGAAAAAGAATCCGTATTAGCAAGAGCTGCATTCGAAATACCAATCAATCATTTAGTTGAAGCATCAGTTAGAGGCGAAGTTGATAAATTGGATTCAGTTGTTGAAAATGTAATGATTAATCAACCTGTACCTATCGGAACAGGACTTCCAGAATTATTTGTTAAAATGACAAAAGGAGATAAAAAATGAGTTTTGAAACAGATATTAAAAATAGAGATAAATTAGTAATAGGAACAAAATCTGTATTAAAAAATAAATCAAAAATTGTTACAGTTTATGTAGCATCTAATTATGATGAATCTATTTTTGAAGGAATGAATATTTCAAAAATAGAAAAAAATAGTGAAGAATTAGGTGTTTTACTAAAGAAACCCTTTTTAATATCGGCTATTGGTATATTAAAATAATGGTTACTACTCTCGACAATAATTCTTTAAGAATTATGAGTTTTTTTCAAGATAAAACTAAAGTTGCACCATCTAATTTAATTATTAATAAAACAACATATATTTTTACTGTTAATAAAAATGATATACAAAAAGCAATTGGTAAAAATGCGGAAAATGTTAAATTTTTATCAAGCAAATATAAAAAAAATGTTATAATTTTTGAATTAGGTACCGATGTAGAATCGACAATTGAAAATTTTATTTATCCAATTAAATTAAATTCAATCTTAAAAAAAGGAACATCTTTATCAATTCTTTTATCTGATCCAAAACAAAGAACAAATCTTTTGAAAAGTTCATCAAAAAATCTTAGAAATCTCAAGGATGTCATTAATCATTATTATTATCCAATAAGATCTATAAAGTTAGTTTAATTTCCAATATATAATTGTATATTTTCACCAAATATATTTTTAAGAGATTTTAAAGTATTGACATTTATTAACGTTGGTTCTCCAGTATAATTTTTAATCTTATTATCTAAAACTTTCAATGTAGATTCTGATTCTTCTCCTATCTTTCCTTTTTTGTTATAATCATAAGAATATAATTTTGATGATGCGTCGTTTATATTTTTAATAATAAACAATTTATCTTCAAATAACCATATTTTTGCAGTATTATAAATATCTCTTTCTTTATATTTTATAAATACTGTATTTGAAATATTTGATTTTTTTGAATTCAATAATTCCATTGTTTGATTTTTTAAATCATTTAATTGAAAATCTAAACTATCTACTTCAGATAAAGTTAATAATTTATTTTTATTTTCAAGTTTATTTATTAATTCAATATATTTAGATCTTGAAAATCCTTTATCTAAAATTTCTTGTTTAAATGAAGAAATTAAATTAGACTTTTTGGAATTTATTCCAGATAATTTAAGCAATGAATTAATGTCTTCTTTTGTTCTTTTTTGAAGACTTAATAATTTATCCGATATAATTTTCTTTTCTAATTTTGTATATAATTTGTCAATCTCCTCTATATAATTTACAGATTCATTAATTAAATGTACAATTTGATTATTATCTACATCTTTTTGCTTTCCATATTCTAGATCTTTTCTTAATTTATTAATTTTTGAATATGTTTTGTGATATTTTTTATCAAGTAAATTTGTTTTAACAAGATGTTCATTTATTTGATCTGAGACTTGATTGGGTGAACCTGGGGGTACTCCTAGAAGCATTAATATACCTTGAGAAGGGTAAACAATAGACCAAAATAAATCGTCTGTCGCTATGCTTTTTACTTTCATATTCATTCTATCTATATACTTTTTACCATCAGTAATATATCTTCTAATAGATTCGGGTGAAGGAATCAGCTCTCCTCGTTTTAACATCAATTTCCATGGGGAAAACATTCCTCTATCATAAATTGGAACTCCGTCTCGTAATGTTGTATAAAATACTGGTTCTGCACGTTTTAATCCGACCCAGAATTCAGATAGTATCCAAACTTGTACATTTAAAATTGGCTTTGTAAGACCGGAATCTCTTTCGGCTATTCTTGCCTCATTAGAAGCAATATTTCTTAATTTTAATTTTAATTCTGAGGAAGTTGTTTTTGTAACATCAGTATCATCAATAATAATAGAAACATCTAAATCTGAGTATTCATGTGCCTCGCCTCTTATCAATGATCCAGCTATGACGTATGATACAACGTATTTTTCAAATTTAGATACAATTCTAGATTTATGCAGTTCTGCAGACTTTAATGACTTTATCCAATTACCGTCATCATAAATAATTTCACCTTTCGTTAAGTATGACAATAGATTTGTTTGACCTCTTGTTGCAGAATTCCAAAGTTCATCAAGAAGAATACAACTAATTCTGATATCGTTATTTTTGGGTAAACTATCTGCATCTTTTTGTATATTCAAAATATGTTCAATTGATTCTCTAGGAGTTCCATTAAAATTTGATATAATTAATAATTTATGTATAATTTTATTTTCATCATTTTCTTCAGTATAAACTGAACCAATAATTGTTTTATTTCTTTTAATTAAAGAATTTGTTAATGTTTCAGATTTTTTAATATATTTTTTTCCTAATTCCATCTTATATCAATTTTTTTAATCTTGTTATATATTTATTGGTATAACTAAGATATTTATCATAATCTTTACCGGTTAAATTTGTAACTTCTCTTTTTAGAATTTTTTTAGAAAGCTGATACATATGATCCATTATATCTAAATAAGATTTTTCTAATTCTCCGGTTTTAACTAATTTTTTATTCATCATATCAGTAATTTCTCCGGGAGAAACAGGAATTTCACCTTTATTCATCAAAACAGAATGAGATATATCGATACATGCCCAATATAAATCCACAATTGCATTATCTATAGATAATTTACTTCTTAGTAATGCCGCATTAGACATATTAACATAAGTCATAATTGATTCTTTAGAAGGTCTAATTCTTCCATTTAATAATAATAATTGTAATGGATCAAAAAATCCTTTGTCAATAAGAGCTATACCGTCTCTCAGAATATTAATTGCAACTGGATCTCCTGAACGAGTATATTCCCAAAAATCAGTTAATCTTAATGTTTGTACATGAAGTCTATCTGGATTATGTCTAGATACTATTTTTTGTAAAATAATTCTATACGTTTCAACAATTTCTTTGGTTATATCAATATGAACATCATCTAAAACAATTAAAATATCAATATCCGAAGATTTCCTTGATTTATTTTTAGAAACTGAACCAAACAATACTGCAGCAGATATAAAATCTCCCATTTCCTTGTATAAATCTGAAATAAATTTCCGAGCAATATCTCTATCCATTTTTGGATATTTATTTTCAAAAGAATTAACTTTTTTCTTAATAGGAAACTTCATATTGAATATATATTGAATTATATATATAAGTTATCATTCAAGCGGTACGCCTGACCAAGTAAATGGTCTATTTTTGTCAGCAGGACTCAAATAACTATTAGTAACAAAAGAAGGAATATATCCTTGACCAAAATATCCTCCCTGAATGCTTGTCCAAGAATTAGTTCTGTCTCCATGTAATCTATATACGGGCGTTTCTAAATCATACATAGCAGTTAAAAAATTAGGATATTGTGAATCAGAAGGACCTGGTTCAATTATAACTGAACCTTGATAATTTGATTTTTCTAGATGTGTCATAAACTCTTTAATAGGAGCATTACCTGCACCGGGAGCTAAATGTTCATCATTATATCCAAAATTATCTGACACATGAACATGACCAATTATTCCATTATCGGTTAAATCCTTGATTTCAGTTCCTATCCACTGTTTAAATTCTTCATCAGAACCCTCAAAATATTTTCTCCAAATATTTGCATGACCAATATCGAATGTTGCTTTAATATGATCTTTTGCATATTTTTTTGCATCTTCTTCAGAAAGTTTTTTACCGTGTATTTTTTCAATTTTATTTTTATATGGATTATCCACTAATTTGCCGTTCATTTCAATTTGATCTTTCAATGCAAAATCAATGAATTTTTTTCTAGAATTTTGAATTATTTCTTTAAGATCTTTAGGATGTGAGCCATAATTTCCATCCCATAAATTTTCTGGAGCAACAAATAACGATTTATCTAATTTTCGATCTTTTGTTACTTTAGCTGCCTCAATCGCTAATTCTGCAACAGATTCATTTGTTCTATCCATACCGTAATCTCCAATTGATCTGGACAAATACCTTTCCATTTTTTGATCTTTGATAGTTTCTTTGTATTCATATATATCGTCTAAATATGTGTTTTTTCTTTGCTGTTTATGTAATTCTTCTTTCAAATTTTTAAGTTGTGATCTAAATTTTTTTCTTCCTTTTTCAATATATTTTTCTTTATTTGGCGGTATTACTTCGCCCAATACTTCATTTCTTAATTCCAAATTTTCTATTATTTGCCTATCTGACATTTTTAAGTTATCTTCTACATCTTTGATCATATCTTTATATCTTTTGATAAGATTTTGATCATCTTCATACTTATCTTCGTATTCTCTTAATTTTGTCTTCATATTTATCTCTTGAAAATCAAACGATTCTTTATTTGCTAACCAATAAGGATTAAGATATGTTCTTTTATATTCATAATCATCTAACTCTTTTCCTGTTGTTATTTTGTATTCTTGAAAGTTTTTTTTCTTAGATAAATCATTTTCATTTTTTTTAGCTAAATCAAAATAAAAATTCATATCTCTTTTAACAATTCCAGCATTTCCGTCACCTATGTTTTCTTCAAACTTGTTATTAAAATAATTTTTATCAATTGCTTGAGTTACTTGTCCCCGCTTATCTACTATATATTGTTTTGCATATTCTGCGGCATAAGGAGATTCAGATAACTTTATCTTTTTACCATCCTTTGTGACAAATGGCTTGTCTCCAAATTTTTCTTTTACACTGTATGGGAATTCTCCTGTATGTACGACAATTGCTCCGCCATTAGTAACGTCTCCTGCAAAATCTATACTTCGTTTAACTTCTTCTACATCATTAAATCTTTGTTGTTCATTAAATCCATTTTGAGTGAAACCTGCAAGACCTTGAATACTCATTGGGGCATGAATTGAATTTATTTTAACATCGTTAATTTTTGCAACTTCTTTAATGGCTTGTCTTTCTGCCATACCAACTGAACCGGGTGTAGGAGATTGAGCAGAACCTTTACCAACACCCATAAATCCTAATTCAATGTTGTTTACACCTTGTTTTATACGTGTCCTTAGTGCATTTAACTGATTTTCAAATGGGGGAGTGGACACTGACAGATTTTTTGCAGTAAATCGATTTATAGAATTTTTATATGAATCTCCATCAAGAGAATGCCAATAAGAAGGAATTTCAACATGTTTATGGTCGTGACAATTTTTTCCCATATTAAATATATTTATATTTCAATTTAAACTATTCGGAACGAATAAAACTGTATGCAATCTTAATTAATTCGTAAAAATTTTTAAAATCATTTTCTGCATCCGATTTTGATTTTCCTTCTTCATAAATGTAATATTCAATAGTGTCATTCTGATGTATTTTTATTTTATTTTTAATTTCTTTAATAAAACTTCTCTTGTCTTTTGTTGAAGGCAATTTTGAATCTTTATATACTTCCATTATTAATGAAGCAATTTTTTCATGAAGCGTCATATCGTTATATAAATCAGAATTAAATAAACCAATTTGATATTTACGATTAAATTTTTTATTTGAATTTTTATCATATGAAATTTTATTTTTTGAAGTTGGATAAAGTGGTATCAATTCTTTTAATCCTGAAAGATAATTATTCTTTTTAGATTTTTCTTCAATAATATCTTCTGTAGTTTCATTTATTAAATCCAAAAAATCTTTTGAATTTATAGAAGTTAATGTTGTATCGATTGAAGATGCTAATTCATTTAGTATATTCTGATTTTCATTAAATTCTTCTAATTCTAATTCTTTATAGGACTTATTAGAATGAGTAAATTCTAATTCGATTCTACCCAATTGTATTGCGCCCCTATTTCTATCTTGACCTTCATACGCCAATACAGGTCTAGTTCTATAATGAATATTAACATCAATAACTGGATGAAATATTTGATATCTTCTTATTGAACCATCGTTACCGGTGTAATTAGATTTTTTTATACATCTAATCTTAACATCTGAAATAAGGCTTTCCGATGTTTCTAATAATTGATATGCTTTACTTGGATTTGATAAATCTAATTTAGATTCTCTGGAACTTTGATTTAATTTTTTAAGATTGTCAATATAAGGTTTAGTCCAGCTATAGTATAATTTAATTACGTTAAAATGTTGTCTTAAATAATTCTTATCAAATTCTCTTCTTGTTTTTAATTCTACATAAGTTCTTTCTTTCCATAAAATATATTGCTGTAATTTTCTTTTTAATACGCCCTTTAATTGTGTATTTACTTCTAATTTATCTACATCATTGTTAATTTCTTTTTCATTTTTTGAATTTAATTTAAAAAATAAATCTGGTAAAGTTACAAAACCAACTGTTTGTGCCAAACCGTATACTGATGTTGCATTCTGTCCTCCACCTTCGACAAGACTTATCCATAAATCTTTAAGTTGTTTTTCAGCAGGTTCAGCTAGTTTAACATCATAATTTTCATCAATTATGAATTTTGAATTTTCAAATTTAAATCCTGTTTTTTCATAGAAAGCTATACGCTCATCCATAATTTTAATTTCTTTATATATTAATATCATATCTTTAATGAGTTTACCTATGGTTGCCAAATATCCCGATAATTTATCTTGCTGGATTGATTTTCTTTGTTCCATAAGCCCCCATTGGGCAGAATTAACTGATGCTGTAAAGGATTCATCAATTTTATCAATATTTTCATATCCTAAGTTATTTTCAAGAATATTAATCAATGTATAGTAAAATTTTTCAATACTTTCATTAAAATTTTCATAGTGGATTACTCTTTTTTTGGTATTTGTATTTCTTATAACCATAAATAATAAATGACTTTTATATTATTATATCTTTTCTATAGAAAGCGTTTTTAATAAAAATAAATTACTATAATATGAGCTTTTTAGATAAAATAAACCCCTTAAAAAAGAAAGAAGAAGCATTCCCTGACTTTTCTGATACTCTTGGATCAACATCATCCAGTGTTCCAGGTCCTTCTTTTGACAGTACAAAGCCTAGCTCTAGTTTAGATTATTCGCCTCAGCCCTCGGCAAATGAGTCTCAATCGATGAATGAAGTTACTTCTTTAATTCAAGATTTATCAAGAAAGCTAGATAGTTTATCTTCTTCAATTAATGACATAAGTAGGAGACTTACAGAACTGGAAAATAACAATAAATCTAGACAGAATAATTCAAATCCTCCAAATCCTTTTAGTATGAATAACAATCAAAGTAATTATACTACAAATAATCAATCAAACTATCAGAATAATAACTACTCTCAGCCACAACAATCATATAATAATCAACAAACTAATAACAATCAAAATATGAACGACGATGGCTGGCATTTCTAATTTTCTTTACAAGTATTTTGTATATCCATATAATTCAGGATATTTTGAATATAATTTAATTAATACATTTTTTTACGGAATATTTGCATTTTTTGGAATATATATAATATACAAACTTTTAGAAACTAAAAAAACAAAATTGGATAAACAATTTGTGCTAAATTTATTACCTTACTTAATTATTGCATCTTTAATTAGGGCTTTAGTTGATCATAATCAAGTATCTAAAAACTTTTTTACAGTTTCGCCAGGAATTTATTTTTCTGTAGCATCATTATTTATAATCGGTTTACTTTTTGGTAAATTGAAATTTTTAGGTATTTCAACATTATCCATATTAGTATTAACAAATATCAATTTATTTTTATCAATCGTTCAAGATAAATTAAACTATTTGATTTTAATTATTGTTATAATGACAATAACTTATCTTTTTACGGCATTTTATTCTGACTATAATTTTATTGAAAAATTTGCATTATTATCTCAATTTTTCGATGGAATTAATACTGCATTTATTATTAATATATTCGGAGGTGTTGAAAAACACGTAATTCCGAGTTTTATTATGGATAAATTCGGAGCATTTTCATTTCCAATTGTTAAATTATTGGCGATGATATTAATAATAAGTACATTAAGAAAAGATACTACTAAATTTGAATTATTAATATTGATTGCAATAGGTTCTTTGGGGTTGGCACAAGGTTTGAGAAATTTATTTTCTTTAATATTTATTTAGTGTGACAATCGTCACAACGGAAACCATCTTGGCTATAATGTAAATGACCTCTGTCAGAACAAATTTCGCAAATTCCAAAAGCTTCTGGATGACTGGGTTTTCCTTTATTATTAATATGAGCTCTCTCTACAAAAGTATCTAATAATTCTGGAGCATTAACAAGAACATCTTTATTTGTAACTATTCCGACTAATTTACCTGAGTCTAAAATTGGAACTCTTGATACATCATAATCATTCATCAATCTAGCCAAGTCGACAATGTCGCTGAATTTATCTGCAGTGGCTTTCATTGGAGAATTCATAACTTGTTTAACAGTAACATTTGTGGGATTTAGACCTTTAGCAATAACTTTCATCATAATATCTCTTTCAGTTATTAAACCATTAAGATTAGCATCAGAACATACCGGTAATCCGCCTATTCTATGTTTATTCATTAATTTTGCTACCTCGCTTATTGTCATATCTTCTGTACAGGTTACTACATTATGATTCATAATGTCAATTGCTCTTATACCTGATTTCATATATATAATTAATTACAAAGATTAAAAATATATTGATAATAAAATATACAATTTGATAAGTATTATAAATAAAATATATATCTGATTATATGCTAATTGGTGTAGTAGGTAAACCTAATGTTGGAAAAAGTACATTCTTTAAAGCTGCTACAATGCAAGCTGATGTGCTTATTGCTAATTATCCGTTTGCAACTATAAAGCCTAACTCAGGTAAAGGTTTCGTAAAAATAGAAGATGTTGCGCAAAAATATGGTAAAATTTCTAATCCCAGAGAAGGTTATGTCAGAGAAGGATTTAGATTTGTTCCGATAAATATTACAGATGTAGCAGGAATTGTACCTGGAGCAAGCGAAGGTAAAGGTATGGGTAATCAATTTTTGGATGATTTATCTACCGCAGATGTTCTTATTCATGTTATTGATATATCTGGTTCTACTAATGATAAAGGAGAGCCAGTTGAACTTGGATCACATGACCCGTTAGAAGATATTAAATTTCTTGAAAATGAATTAAATTCTTGGTATTTTCAAATATTTAACAGAGGGTGGCAAAAATTTGCAAGGCAATTACAAATGAGTGATAAACCTCTGGATAAAGCAATTTATGAACATTTTTCAGGAATTAAAATTACCTTACAAATGGTAAAGGATTCGATAAATGAATGTAAACTCCATAATAATATTGTAAATTGGTCAGAAGATCAAGTTAAGGATTTTACAAAAAAATTAAGAGAAAAGTCCAAACCTATAATAATCGCTGCTAATAAATCAGATTTAATCTCAGATGATAAGTTTCAAAAAATTAAATTTGCATCCAATTCAGTTATAATTAAAATGTCGGCAGATTTTGAATTGGCATTAAGAATGGCAGACAAACAAAAAATAATAGACTATATACCTGGAAATAATGACTTTAAGATATTGACTGAACTAAATGAATCGCAAACAGCAGCATTAAATAAAATAAAAAATTTTATCAAGGAAAATGATGGTACTGGAGTCCAAAATATTCTAAATTATTGTGTATTCAAAGAATTAAATTATATTACTGTGCATCCCGGAGGATCAACTAATTTAACTGATTCTAAAGGAAATACATTGCCCGATTGCTTTTTGATGAAATACGGATCAACGGCATTAGATTTTGCTTTTAGATTACACACTGATTTTGGAGAAAAATTTATCAGAGCAATAAATTGCCATAATAAAAAAACAGTGGGAAAAGATTATCTTTTAGAAAACCTAGATATAATAGAAATTGTTTCTGACAAGTGAAACAATAAGCTTTATAAATTAAAATTTTTGACGATTAATATGGGTAGAATAAGAACAGCATTTACAAAAAGACTAGTAAATGAATTAATATATAAACATAAAGAAAAATTTAATGATAATTTTGATCATAATAAAATAAAAATTCAAGAATTATCCAACGTTAAAACTAAAAAAATCAGAAACCAATTGGCTGGATACTTGACTAAAAAAATAAAATATAACTTATAATGGCTAAAGATATTATAATGATTGGTGGAAAGCCATTCATGAATTATGTTACTGCAGTTGTAATGCATTTCACAACTAATAATAAATCAAAAGTCATTCTTAAATCTCGAGGAAAGTTTATATCAAGGGCTGTTGATGTTGCAGAAATTGTTAACTCTAGGTTTTTAACAGATAAAATTAAAGTAAATAATATTCAAATTGGTTCAGAAGAATTCAAGAATAATGAAAACAAACTTGTAAGAGTATCTACAATTGACATTGAATTAAAAAAAATACAAGATGACTCAACAAAAGATGAAATTTTGTTTAACGAAGAGACTAAATTAGAAATTGTTAAGGAAGAATAATATATTATGTGTGGAATTTTAGGTTATGTATCAGATGATACAGAACTATCATTTGAAGAATGTTTATTCATGTTAAAATCATTAGAATATAGAGGATACGATTCTTGGGGATTATCATATAAAAAAAATAATAATATTAATTTAATTAAAGAAGTAGGAAAAATTCCTTTATTGGAAAACAAGGATAAATCAAATTTATTTTTAGGACATACAAGATGGGCAACACACGGAGGAGTAACAAAAGAAAATGCTCACCCTCATCTATCAATGAATGGAAGAGTTACATTAATTCATAATGGTATCATCGAAAATTATGAAGATATCAAAACTAAATTAACCGGATATAAATATAATGGTCAAACGGATAGTGAAATTTTATCTAACTATTTAGAAAAAAACTTGAATAATGAAAATACTTTAAATTCATTTTATCATATATTAAATGAATTAAAAGGCACATATGCAATTTCTTTTATTTTAGAAAATGAAAATAAATTATTTTTTGCAAGAAAAGATTCTCCTTTGGTATTAGGCATTTCAAATAATGGAAATTTTTTATCATCAGATATAACTTCATTTTTTAATAAGACAAAAAATGTTGTTTATCTTGAAGACGGAGATTATGGTTATATTTCTGGAAATAATTTTGAAATTTACAATTCGGGTAAAAAAGTTCATAGAGAAACTAAAATAATTGATTGGGACATTGAAAAGGCATCTAAAGGAGATTTTGAACATTTTATGCTTAAAGAAATTTCAGAACAAGCAGAAGTTGTTAAGAACATAGTTAATCAGGATATGTCAAATATTGAAAATATAATTAATAACATAAAAAATAAAAAAATATACCTTGTAGCATGTGGAACTTCGTATAATGCTGCTCTTGCAGCAAGTTATGAATTTCTTAAAAATAATAAACTAGTAACTGTTGTTCAAGCTCATGAATTTAAAAAATATCATAAATTTATTGACAAAGAAACGGTAATTTTAGCAATTTCTCAATCGGGAGAAACAATTGATTTATTGGACTCAATAAAGAAATTAAAAGGAATTTCTGATATCATCTCAATAGTAAATGTTAAGGGTTCTACTCTGGACAGAATTAGCGATTATAGAATTTATATGAATGTTGGACCTGAAATATCGGTATTATCTACAAAATCCTATACTGCAAGTTTATCAATATTATATTTAATTGCTAATAATATATCTAAATTAAATCTTAAAGATTCAATTATTTCATTAAATGAAATAATAAGAAATATTTTTTATTTAACATCAAATTCTGCTAGAAAATATACAAAAGAGTTAGCACAAATTCTAAAATATTCATCAAGTCTATTTACAATTGGAAGAGGAAGAGATTATGCTACAGCCATGGAAGCAGCATTAAAAATTAAAGAAGTATCTTATATACATGCTGAAGGATTTGCTGGCGGAGAAATTAAACACGGACCTATCGCACTAATTGAAAAAAATAGTCCTTGTATTGTTTTTGTTCCAAATAATAATCCGGAAGAGATTCTTTCTAATGCTCAAGAACTTAAAGCAAGAGGCGGATTCATTATTGGAATATCCGAAAAAAATCATGAAGTTTTTGATTATTGGATAAAAGTATTGGGTAATGATAAATATTCTCCTATACTGAAAGCAATTCCTTGTCAAATTCTTGCTTATTATCTTGCAGTATTAAAAGGATATGATCCAGATAAACCAAGAAATTTAGCTAAATCGGTGACAGTAAAATGAGAGTAGAATATAATTTTAGTAATGGCGGTACAATGATTGACAAAGATAGTTTTTCAGAATTTGCAAAACTATATGATGATTCTGAAAATGAAGTTGGAGGATTACAAATTCTATATTTCACAAATGGACAAAAAAATATGGCATATATAGAAAGAGTTTTCATTAAACCCGAATTTCAAAAAAAGGGATATGCTACATATTTGCTAAATGATGTTGTTCAGCACATAATCGAAAGCGATATACAAATTAATAATTCGGGATATGAAAGTTTAACCGTTACAAATAATCAAATAGATAGTTTTGAAAATACATATGAAAGGGGATTAGATGAAATATTTTTACTGGCAGAAAAAAGATTATCTCCTCTTTATGAAAAAGTTGGTTTTGAAAACAAATCATCTTATGAAGGAATGAATGATCAGTGTGTATTTAAAATTGATTTAGATGAATTCAAAGATAAAAGTTTAGAAGATAGAATTTCAAGTCTTAATTAATAGTTAGTTTTTTATATTTATTTACATAAATTACACATGGTCAAACAAACTTTAGTTTTAATTAAACCGGACGGTGTTCAAAGATCCGTATCGGGAGAGATTATTACTAGATTCGAAAATGCTGGAATGAAAATTATAGGTATGAAAATGGTTTGGGTTGATAAAAAATTATCAAAAGAACATTATTCTGAACATGTTAAAAAGCCTTTTTTCAAAGGTTTAGACGAATTCATAAGATCTGGACCAGTTATTGCTATTGTTGTTGAAGGTGTTGATGCAGTAAAAAATGTTAGAAGAATTGTTGGTTCTACTGCACCTGGAGAAGCACTTCCGGGAACAATAAGGGGCGATTATGCGCACCATACATATGAATATGCTGACAGAAAAAGAAAATCTATAGCAAATCTCATTCATGCATCTGGATCTGAAGATGAAGCAAAAAAAGAAATTTCACTTTGGTTTGATAAATCAGAAATTCATACTTACAAAAGAGCCGATGAGCATATAGTATTTTAAATAATTATTTGTAATTTTTATATGAATAATAAATTTATGAAATTAACATACTTTCATAGTTTCTATATTTCATTTTCACTTGCTCTAGTATCGGTTTTCTTGCCACTGTACTTTTATAATAATAATATAAAATTAGAATCAATAGGATTAATTTTTGCTATTTCTATAATAACTCGACAATTTGTTAAACTTTTAAGCGGATATTATAGTTTAAAGATCAATAAAAAACATATATTAGATTTGGCATTTGTTTTTTTTATAATATGTAATTTAATACTTATTTCAACTATTAGAATTGAATTTCTATATATAAGGTCGATATTATATGGTGTAGCCGCAGGTATATTGTGGCCAACTTTACTTTCAATACATTGGCTAAATACTCCCTCAAATAAATTGTCTTATTATAATGCAAAAAGATCTATTCATCGTTATATGGGTTTAATATCTGCTCCAATTGTAGGGGGATTAATAGTATATTATTTTAGTTTTTTTTATCTCTTTATTTTTTCAACATTGCTATTACTTCTAAGTTTTTTTATACACAGAAAATATAAACTTGATAAATTCAAAAAAATAAGTAAAATAGGATTCTTTAATGAGTACGTATCAATCTATAAAATCAAAGGTTTCAAACTATTGACTTTATTAAATACGATTCGGGCAATATATGAAATATTATTTATGACATTTATTCTAATAATTCTAAAGGATATGAACTATGAATTCTGGATGATAACTTTGTACATAACAATTTCATATATTTTTGTTTTACCATTCCAAACAAAAATAGGTATTTTGTCTGATAAATTTCATTCAAAGTATTTGCTAATTCCAGGTTTTATAATTGCAGGTTTATGTTTGATAATATTTTCAATAACTGATTTAATTTATCTATTAATACTTTCTACAGTAGGTGTTTTAATTTCATCTTTAATGTTAGCAAGACCTATGTATGTTAGACTATCCGAAATCACAAAAAATAAAGTTTCAGAAGGTTTAGCTCTTTTTGATGTAATTTCATATACAATCTCTTCATTATTTTTAATTATATTTTCAAAAATTGCAGAATCATTTGACATAAAATACATAATTCAAGATCTAGGTATATTTATTGTATTAGTTGGTTTAATACTTATACTATTTCATAGAAAATTATTTTGGAAAACTAAAAATTATAAAAATAGAAAAGACCCATATTTATTCATAAATACTTTTGATAAATTAATAGATAAATACCCAAATCTATCTACTGGATTTAAATATCGCTAATTTTATAAAATAAAAATTGAAGCTTTAATAAGGAGTTATTATGATAAGACAACCCATTATTACAGTTTTAGGCCACGTTGATCACGGAAAAACATCTGTTCTCGATTATTTAAGAGGATCAACATTAGCAAATAGAGAATCTGGAAATATTACTCAACATATAGGAGCAACAGAAGTACCTTTAGAAAAAATTAAATCAATATGCGGTAATTTACTTGATGCATTTAATTTAAAATTTAATATTCCTGGTTTATTATTTGTAGATACTCCCGGTCATGAAGCATTTACAAATTTAAGAAAACGAGGTGGTTCAATTGCAGATATGGCAATTCTTGTTATAGATATAAATCAAGGACTGCAACCTCAAACAATAGAAGCAATTGAAATTTTAAAATCATATAAAGTTCCATTCATTATTGCTGCTAATAAAGTAGACTTAATTTATGGTTGGAAATCAGAATCAAATATATTTACAAAAAACTTTATGCAACAGGATGAAAACACAAGAAATAATTTTAATGACAAATTTTACAAAATACTTGGTCAATTAAGTGAAAATGGATTTGATTCAAACTTATACAATAAAGTTGAAGATTATTCAAAAACACTTTCTGTTATTCCAGTTTCAGCTAAAACTGGCGAAGGAATACCTGAAATTCTTGCAATGATAACAGGTTTATCTCAAAAATTCTTAAAAGATAAACTAGAAATAAATCCAAATTCAAATTGTAAGGGAACTATTTTGGAGATTAAAACTGAACAAGGTAAAGGAACTACAGCGGATGTTATAATTTACGATGGTCATTTAAAACATAATGATAATTTACTTCTTGGCGGAATATCATCAGTAATTGATACTAAAGTTAAAGCTCTGCTTAAAACAAAAGCACTATCTGAAATAAGGGATCAAAAAAGTTCATTCGATACAGTAGACCAAGTTAATGCTGCAAGTGGAGTTAAAATAATTGCAAATAAACTTGACGAAGCAATTCCTGGAGCTCCCATTTATTCATACAATACAGAAGAAGAAAGAGAAGAAATCAAAGAAAAAATATTATCGGAAATAGATCAAATTCTTGTTGAAACAGAAGAAGATGGAGTTTTACTAAAAGCAGATACTCTGGGAAGTATTGAAGCTGCAATTAAACTTTTTACAAAATATGAAATACCAATTAAATCTGCAATTATTGGAGACATTAATAAGAAAGATATTGTTAAAGCAGAATCTACAAAAGAATCTGGAAGTATCTACGGAATGGTATTGGCATTTAATGTAAAAATGGATGAAGACACAAAAAATTATGCAGAACAAAAAAATATACCGGTTATTCTTAACAATGTTATTTACAAAGTAGTTGAAGAATATGAGGAAATTATTGATAAAGTAAAAAAACAAAAAGAACTTGAAAAAATATCTGACTTGGTTTTCCCCGGAAAACTACAAATTATGAACCAATATATTTTTCGTAAATCTGGACCTGCTATTTTTGGTGGAGAAGTTGTTAAAGGTATTATCAAACCAAATCTTAAATTAATAAATTCAGAAGGTGAAATTGTCGGAACAATTAAATCAATAGAAGACAAGGGCAAATCCATTAAAGAAATGAAAAAAAATGAATCATATGCCTTATCAGTAAATGGTATGAATATAGGAAGAAACGTAACAGAATCAGAAATAATTTATTCAGATATTACAGAAAGACAATTTAGATTATTAAAAGAGAATAAAAAATTCTTAAACTCAGATGATATTGATTTGCTTAAAGAAATAGCAATTATAAAACGTAAATCTGATCAAACTTGGGGAATTTAATCAATTAAACTTTCCAAATCATCTTCTTCAAATATTAAATCTCTTCTATTCAAATCATTTTCTGTTAAATATTTTTCAAATTTAACTGGAAACATAGTTGCATATCCTTCTAAATTAATGTTCCATGAACAAATATCATAAGTTCCAGATACTATTCCTTGACGAGGAACAAATCCAGACTTTAATATTATTTTAGGATTTTTGGCCAAAACATTACCTAATTGTTGTGATGTAGTTCCATGACGCATATTATCATTTATGTAAGTTTTAATCTGCTCAGTATTTCTTACACCTAGCTCGGTATCATTTTTACTTTCTGATAATAAATCATCAATATATGATTCAATTAAATACTGTCCAATTTTCTCAACCATCCTTGTGGTTTTCATAAAAATAGAATAGAAGTAAAATATATAAGTTAATCTATAGAAAAAAGATTATTATTCAGATTTAGGAGCTTCTTGTTCAGCAGTTTGTTCAATACCAAGTAATTTTTCAATTGAATCTTTACCTGATTTAATTACTTTCATATTTATTTGAACAGTATCTTCTGAAATTGTATTTCCTCTAACGGATTTTCTTCTTCTTTCACCAGGCATAGTTTGTTTAAGTTTCTTCTTTTTATTTCCTTCCAAATATGCATTGTGATATCTTTTTGATCTGAAGCCCAGATCTCCTGCTTTTAAAATTAATTTTTTCTTTTGTGATCCTTCAATTTCAGGTCTCATAGGAAAACCTGCGTAATCAGTTCCGCCAGTTATAATTATTTTATAACCATTTAAACCAATTAATTCACCATTGATTTCTTCTCTTATTTTTTTACCAATAAGTGATTTTGAATCTGAATCAGATAATTCTATTTTGTATGTTTTCTTAGTTTCCGGATTACCTAATGCTAATTTAAATTCTGCCATTTTATCTTGCTGATTGAGCTTGACGTTCTAAATCAAATTTTTTGGAAAATGCTAAAGAATTTTGATCAAATTCTGCAGTAGCAATTATTTGATCTCCTAATGTTTGATGAATTCTTTTTCTTCCTTTAGTACCAGTCATTTTTTGATAAGCTCCTTGAGTTAACCATCTTAACACTAAGTCAATTCTTCTTTGTGGAGACAAATCTACCGATTTAGGATATCTAACTCCTCCATATTCAATAGTTGTAATACCTTCTCGAGGTGCACCTGCTTCTATAGCTCTTACAAGAACTTCAACAGGGTTCTTATTTGTTTTTTCTTCAACATATTTTAATGTGTTAAATATTGTAGCATAAGTAATATTTTTCTTTCCAGTAAAAATTCCGGAACTTCTCTTGTGTTTTTTTCCTGAATGTCCTGTAACAAATAGTCTAATCATTAATCTTTCTAAAATAGGTTTTTTAGATTTCCAAAATTGCTTCTTTACTTCTCTACCCAATGTTGTTGGAACATAAATTGGATTTAAGTTAATGTATCTTTTTAATCCTAAATCATTAATTTGAATTGATTTTGTATCCCATACTCCGAAAGCTTTTAGATTACTTGAATTAGATTTGAAAATATTTTCTTTAACTTTAACTTCTTTCTTAGTTTGTTTTTTTACTTCTTTTTCTGCCATTATTTTCTACCAACTGATTTTTCAATCTTACCTTTTGTAAGCATGTTTAAAGATTGTCTATTAACTTTGAATGCTTGCCATCGGATATTTGGAATATCTCCCTTAGATTTACCTTGATGTCCGCCAATTCCTTCAATTAAAATTTCATCATGTTCATCAACAAATTTAGCTGCATTTTCTCGAGGTAAAAATACAGTAATTTGCTTTCCATTTTTAATTAATTGTACTCTTGCTGCTTTTCTCATAGCAGAATTTGGTTGTTTAGCTTCTACTTGTCTTTTTTCTAAAACAATAGCTCTTGCTTGAGGTGATCCGGATAATGGGTCGCTCTTTAAATTTAACTTATATTTTCGTCTAACGAATCTTTTATCATTCATTTTAAACTTATTTCTACGTTTAGCTAATTTTTTTCCTGCATTAAGTCCATTTGACTTGTTACCCATGAACTTATCTCTATAATTAGTATTTAAAAACCTTGCTTTTTATTAGAATGACTTTATATAATCTATTCAAAACCTTTATAAACATACTAGACATAAACTTATAAGTATTGTTGTATCACTCAACAATAATAATATTAAAATGACAATTGAATCATGTCCGGATTGTAAGGGAACTAACTTAACTGTTGATAAAACAAAAGGTGAAATTACTTGTAATACTTGTGGTTTAATTGTTGAAGAAGACATGATTGACGCAGGTCAAGAATGGCGAGAATTTTCTGGAGAAGGTCAAGATGGAAGAAGAGCGGGAGCACCTTCATCTTATGCAAAACATGATATGGGTACTGGTACTGAAGTTGGTTCAAGTTCCGAAGTATATTCTTTATCAGTTCAAGACAGAAGAAAATTTTTAAGATTAAGAAAATGGCACAACAGATCTTCAACATCACTTGAAAGAAACTTAAAATATGCACTGGCAGATTTGAAAAGAATTTCGTCATTACTTAACATACCTCCGGCTATTGAAGAAGAAGCAGCTAGAATATATAGACAAGCTGTTGAAAGAGGATTAGTTAGAGGAAGATCAATGGAATGTGTAGTAGTTGGGGCAATTTACATCGCATCAAGATTATTCAATTTACCAAGGTCATTAAACGAAGTTTGTCAAATTACAAATAATAATAAAAGAGACGTTGGTAAAACTTACAGATTTATTGCTAGAGAATTAGGAATAAGAATGTTACCAAGTGGACCGGGAGATTATATTCCTAAATTTGCAAATAAATTAGGATTTTCTGCTGAAACTCAAACTCAAGCACAAGAAATTTTAGAAATTGCTAAAAATTCTGAATTAACATCAGGAAGAGGACCAACTGGATTAGCTGCAGCTTCATTATATGTTGCTTCATTGATCACCGGAGAAAAAAGAACTCAAAGAGAAATAGCTGATGTTGTTGGAGTTACTGAAGTTACCATAAGAAACAGATACAAGGAAATGATTGATAGATTAGATTTAGACGATTTAATTGATCAAGCAAAACAAAAAAGAGCTGAAGAAAGAAAGAAAATGGGTAAAGATCCAGATGAAGACGATGACCCTGAATTGAGAATTCAAGAATAATTATAATTTAGTTTGATAACTTTTTTTATCCCGATCAATATTTTCCAATAAATTAATAGTATTTTTTGTTACTATTGATTCTAAACATCCAAGCAATCTATCTCTTTCTACTCTACCTTTATAAAGGTCCGTTGTGTTTTCAACATCAGTTATTTTTTCTAAAATATTTGAACCTTCTGGAATTGAATATCTTAAATTACCTAGACTCATAGATAAGTTTCCTTCATACTCTGAACCCATAAAATTTATAGATCCGGTATGAGTTTCAGGTAAACCTCTGTATAGAAATTGAACCGATTTTGAATCTTCGGGATGTTCTCTAATTAAATAATCCAAATTCAAGTTACCGTCTCCTGCAGAAATTGTATGTAACTCAATTATATAAACCATATAATAAAATATCAAAATACTATATAAATTTTTATTTGCTTAAGATATTCATAAATGATTTTATTTTAATATCAGTTTTAATTCCCGTATTTGAAAAATGAGTCCTAGATGCGCGATAGCCTTTCTGCTTTATGGTAGTTATAATATCTTCAATTTTTGATAACTCTTTTTTATTTATTTTTTTAGCAATTTTATGATAATCATAATATCCAAATGAGTCAATCAAAGATTCAGATTTTATCAAATCAATTGTCTTATTTATGGAATCAAGTTTATTTACAAATTTTGAATCATAAATCTTACCGATAAATAATGGTCCAATTTGAAAAAAATAATTGCCACATGAACATCTTCGTTTAATCCTAGTCTTATGTTTATTAATTTTATAATTAAAACAAGATTCGCAATAATTCAATATTCCGATATCTAACTCCGAATTTGACTTTCTAATTTTTTTAAAATAAACTCTAACATAATGATTTGATGAATGAGAAAATATTGGTACTAAATTTACACCGAGTTTATTTGCTTCAAATAATACTTTTTTAATCAAAATTCTAATTGCAACTTCAAACATGTAAAATGTTCGAATATTAATTGATTGATACTTTCTCAAGCAAGCTTTTGGGTATGTTCCAACTAAAGCCGATGTATCGGTTGCAGTAACTCCGATTAATCCTCCCGTATTTAGTTTTTTGATACTTGATTCTAAAAAATCTACGGGTGTTCCAAACGGATCTATATCTATAAAATCAAATTTTAAATCCGTACTCTCTAAAAGCTTATTTGCAGATTCATTAAAAATTGTTCCGTCTAGTTTATTTAGTTTTAAATTTTTTTTAATAAGTGAAACAGACTTTTTATTTATATCATTAAAATATCCTTCTGCATTTGGTACTTCATTTAATATCCTTATTCCTTTGGATCCACTTGCAGATAGTAAATCTAAAAATTTGAAATTTTTTTTAAAATATTTTTTACAAATTTCTATTGTTATATCTCTATTTAGTTTCATAACGGGATTAAAAAATACAGGCATCGAAGAATCCAAATTATATTTTGAATTATCTGGTACATATAACTTTGTATTGCCTTCAGTTATTTTTATTAAATCCATATAATTAGTCAAAAGAGTAGTTTAAAAATTAAGCTAATTCTTTGAAAAATTCCCAAACAGGATATAATGAACCTGTTGCTGGAGATGTTTTGTATAATAAAGTCATTTTTCCATCTGAAACTCTAAATCTTGCAAATATTTTTCCAGAAGGATGTTTTAACATATAAACGCTAGGCGGCCAAGAAGTTGCAATTTCATCAATTTTTTTCTTAAATCTGTCTCTGTCGTTAATATCTCTTCTTGTTAAATAAACATACTTATATTTCAAAAAAGGTGCAGCATATGCTTTTTTAACTCGAATTACTGCTAATTTATCTTCGAATTTTACAGACTTTCTTGCCATATAAGAAAATTGTATAGTTCTTTATAAATTTATTGGTTATTTGTCACTTTGTGGTGAAAACTACTTCAGTGCTATGGTATAAAATAAATTGGTAGTATAAAAGTATTATTAATTATTCAATAATCATTTCAGTTCCTAAAGCTTGACCTGGTAAACCGCCTTTATCAAATCTAACTCTAACTGCGCCTTTATTTCCGTGGGGTTTTGTAATGATTCCTTCAATTTTTTTCCCGGAAGATGATGTCCAAATTGCTTTCTTACCGGATAATTTTTCAGCGTCTTCTCTACTTGATGAATTTTCTGGAACAAGAATCATTTGATTATTGTGTTGCGTATTATGTGATCCTCTGTATGCACTAATAACTGCTTTCATAATTCTAAATTATATGTTTGTTTTATAAAGTTATTGATTTAAGTCTGATTCAAAAGTTAAATCTTTATATTTTTCTTCAATATTATGCACATATAATTTAATTCCGTCATTTATCATATTTTGAAAAGTATCTGTAATATATATTTCACCAGATTTAGACTCATTTGTATTTTTTATATAATTAAAAATAGATTTATCTAAAATATATGTTCCTAAATTTATTATATTTGATTTAGGATTTATTGGTTTTTCTTCAATTTCAGTAACTATATTTGATTCTACATTCAATACGCCGTATTTTTCTGGATTTTTTACTTTATCAACTAATATAATGTTCTTATTTTTTTCATTAAAATTATTTATCAATCTCTTTATAGTAAATTTATCATAAATTGTATCTCCCATTGTTATAAAATAAAAATCAAAATCTTTTTCCAAATAACTAATTGCATTTGCTGTTCCTTTCAATTCTTTCTGATAAATAAAATTAAATTTTATATCTGGATAATTTTTATTGCAATATTCAATTATTTGTTCTTTTTTATAATGAACCACGATTGAAATTGTATCCGTATAATCTGAAATTGAATCAATAATATGACCGAGTATAGGTTTACCTTTGTATAATAATAAGCATTTATTTGTATCTTTAGTTAAATTACCCATTCGAGTACCTTTACCTGCTGCCAAAATATTAAATGATAATTTCATATTAAAATAAAAATAAATTATAAATAAATATTACGGGCCTGACAGGATTTGAACCCGCGACACCGAGGTTAAAAGCCTCGTGCTCTAACCAGACTGAGCTACAGGCCCGTGCAATTATCTGTTTCTGTTACCTCTACCTTTCTTAACTTTTGGAGATAACTTACTCAAATTAATTCCCTTGAATGCTCCGAATTTTCTCTTAGCTTGCCAAGCAAATCTTCTAATTGTTTTAGTTGCTCCAAAACCGCAAGAAGAACATTCTTTCTTTTGAGCGTGATAAGTATGTAAACCACAACGTCTACAAACTACGTGTGTTTTCTTTCCGCTTCTCTTTCCTTTGGATGGTGTTCCTTTCATTTTCTAGTGATTGGTTTACTCTTTAAAAACCTAACTCATTGATATATAAACTACCATGTCTCCTCTGATAAAGAGACTTTGATGTTCATTACCGTCTAATTTTGCATTTTCAAGTGCCAAATTAGTATGTATATCATATGCTACTAATTTTCCAGTAACTTCTTTATCGTTTTTTAATAAAACTTTTATTTCATTACCTTTGGACTTACTTAATGCATCTAATGGTCTTTCCATTTTTGAAGTATAAATGGAAATATATATAAATGCTTTTCTTTAATTGTTTTCATGGCTAAAAGCAAATTAAGATCCTTGAGAAAACCTACTGGTGCTAGATATTCAAAACTATACCGGAAAAAGAAATTAAGAGATTCTATGGGTATTCCAATCTTAACATCTATTTCTGAAAAAGTTGTTTCTAAAGTATTCAGATCAAGAGGCGGAAGTAGAAGAAATGCATTAGTTTCAACTAATTATGTTAATTTGAATATGGGTAAAAAAACTGTTAAAGTTAAAGTAAAAACAGTTTTAGAAAATCCTGCTTCAAGACATTTTGTTAGACAAAATATTTTATCAAAAGGTGCAGTAGTAGACACTGAAAAAGGTAAAGCAAGAATTACATCAAGACCTTCAAAAGATAATGTTGTAAACGCAGTTTTAGTTAAATAAAATTTTATAAACAAAACATAAAATAAAATATATGACTTTATCAGATGCTACAATTAAAGATTATTTAGATAATGGTAAGTTATCTATTTCTCCGATAGAACCTAACCAAATTCAACCGGCTTCTGTTGATTTAACTTTAGATAATAATTTCTTAGTAGTCGATGATTTCATGAAGGAATCAATTAACATGAATGAACAAATAAACTACAGAAAAATTGAAACTAACTCAATAGTAATTCCTCCTAAATCATTTATTCTTGCAACAACAAGAGAATTCGTAAAAATTCCTGACGATATTGTTGCGTTTGTTGAAGGTAGAAGCTCAATAGGTAGAATGGGACTATTTATTCAAAATGCAGGTTGGGTAGATCCTGGATTTGAAGGACAAATAACACTTGAACTATTTAATGCAAATCAAGTTCCTATTAGAATCGATTCAGGAAGAAGAATATGCCAACTGGTTTTTAATAAATTAGATAGACCTGTTGATAAACCTTATTCAGGTAAATACAAGGGTCAAACTGGGACTACAGGAAGTAGAGTTTTCATGGATGAAGAGCTTAAAACAGAGAGAGAAGCTGAAAGAAATTAGATTAACTTATAAATATTTTTTATTAACAAATATATGCCAATTATATTTGACTACATTAAGGGAAAACAATATTTTTCTAAAACAAGTAATTCTAACAAAATTCTTGTTGATATAAAAAGAGCACATGGTAAAAGAAAAGACAGTCATAGATCATTAAATAATATTTTTACTGAAAATATTCCTACAGATCAAACAGTCATTCATGAATCTATTCCTGACTTAGTAAGAGAAAGTTATGTTTCTAACGAAAATAGAATATACGCAAAAAAAGATCGTTCAAGTTCAATTATAGAATTATATGATAAAACAAAAGAACTAAGTTTAGAAAAAATAATTGAAGAAGTAAAATCGGGTAATAAATTTTTATCTGACGGTAAGGGAGCGGTAGAATTTTATGATTTTAAAACAGACGAACTAATACATACTTATTACCCTGAAGGCGGAGATAACTTAAGTTGGTTAGAACTAGACGAATCAGAAAATCTAAAAATTCATACGTACGCTTTAAATAATTCTGTTGATAATATAAAAGATAAATTAACTGGAAAACCTCTTTATACTGTTAAAATAAAATGAATATAGACGAAACAAAAAATTTTGTAAAAAAAGCACATGAAAAACAATTAAGAAAATATCCTGAAAATACTCCTTACTACACTCACTTATTTAGAGTTGGAGATATTTTATCAGAATATGAATTTTCTGATGAAGTAATAAAAGCCGGATTACTTCATGATTTAGTTGAAGATACTGAGTACGAATTAGATTACATTAAAGAAAATTTTGGAAAAGATATTGCAAAATATGTGGAATTTGTTTCAGAAGACAAAGAGCTTCCTTGGAAAGAAAGAAAATTAGAATATATTAGAAAATTATTTTCAAAAGAATCTCCGATAGAGAGTGTGGCAATATCTATGGCAGATAAAATAGATAATCTTGAAGATTCAAAAAGAGCTCATGAAGAAATTGGTGATGAGTTTTTTAAAAAATATATGGGCAGTAAAAAATATCATATGTGGAATTATAATAATTACTTTGAAGAATTGGAAAAATATCTTTCAAATAAAAATAATTTATCTCTTGACAAAATGCTAGAAAGATTGAGAAAGGTATTAAACTACCTTAATAATAATTAATTATGGAATTTTTTGAAACAATAAAATATTACAAAGAAGGTATGAGTAAATATGATAAAGAAAATCCTTCTACATTCAAAGACAGATTAGACCAAGTATATGAAGAATTTGAAGAATTAATTGAAGATAAAAATATTGAAGAATTAATTGATGTTATTCATACGCTGGGCAGAGTTTTTCATAAAATAACAGGACTATATTTGATATCTTATTTTGCATGGCCTACTGTAAAAAAACACGCTATAAGATTCAAAAAAAGAGGATGTATAAGATCAGAAAGAAATTGTAAAAAATATTGTATTCATATTTAATTTCTAATTTTTTGATAAAATAATTTCCAAGTTGTTATTCCACCCCATAATAAGAATAGCGAAAATAATGAAAATAAATACATTTTACCTACGGATAGGCAAAGAATCATACCAAAAGAAACAAGCATTAATGCATACATTCCAATAAATACTGATGAAAAAACTAAAAACCCAGAATATAATGCAACATTTATTTTTTTAGTTAAATCAAAGTAATTATGTGAACAAAAATCTCTTATTAATATATAAGTTAATAATAATAAAACAACTAACCAACTGTAATCAATATGCATATTTAATTATAATTCTCAACTTTATAAACTTTAGTTCTATTTATAAGATTAAGTTAATAACAAATATATGGCAAACTTAAGTGCATTTTTGTTAATACAAACTGAAGTAGGTTCAGAAAGAAATGTATATGGTAGATTATCGCAAATAGATGAAGTTGATTTACTATATGAATTGTTTGGAGAATGGGACATTATTGCAAAAATAGATGTAGATTCTGTTGAACAGTTAGATGGTTTTATCAGCGATAAGATCAGAACAATTAATGGAATTAAGTTAACTTCAACAATTATTATTTCAAGATAGTTTTAATAATAATTAAATCAAAATTTATTATGAAGTCACAATACTGGGCAGATCAAATTGCAGAAAAATTAATAAAAAATAGAAATAAAGACAAATTTGTTATAGCTTCAGGTATAACTCCTTCTGGCACAATTCATTTTGGTAATTTTAGAGAAATTATTACAACAGATATTGTGGGAAGGTCTATTAAAGATGCTGGAAAAAAAGTTAGATTTATTTATTCATGGGAAGACTATGATGTTCTTAGAAAAGTTCCAGGTAATATGCCAAAAAAATATATTTTGAAAAAATCATTGGGATTACCTGTTTCCAAAGTTCCCAATATATTTGGTACAAAACATGATTCATATGCAGCATATTTAGAATCTGAATTAGAAGACTCGGTAGAGTCTGTAGGAATTAATCCCGAATTTATTAGACAAGGTAAACAATATCCAAAATTAAAATATGTAAAAGGAATTAAAACAGCATTAGAAAAAAGGAAAGAAATTGCCGAAATATTAAATAAATACAGAAAAGAACCGCTTAATGAAAACTGGTTTCCTTTAACAATATATGATCCCGATACTGGGTACGAATCAATAAAAGTAATTAATTATGATAATAAATATACTTTAACTTATGAAAATAATGAAGGTAAGACAAAGGAAATAAATTTTAAAACAACTCCCGGAGTTAAACTTCTTTGGAAAGCAGATTGGCCAATGAGATGGTCTCATGAAAAAGTAGATTTTGAACCGGGAGGTAAAGATCATTCAACTTATGGAAGCTCATACACCGTAGGAAAAGATATTGTAAAATTATTCGGTTGGATTGCTCCAGAATATGTAATGTATGATTTCATAAATATGAAAGGAAGTATGGGTAAAATGTCATCCTCCAAAGGAAATGTTCAATCTCTAAAAAGCATTCTCGGATATTACTTACCCGAATTAGTAAGATATACTTTTGCAGGACGAACTCCTAAAACTGAAATATTTTATCCGATGGATGAAGGAATTTTCAAACACTATGAAGATTTTTATTACACTGAAAGAGTAGCCTTTGGTTTAGAAAAAGTTAGCGATAAAGAAAGAGTTCAGCAAGAAAGAGTCTACAGAATGTCTGTTGTAAAATCAGTTCCTAAAAAAATTCCAGTACAACCTTCTTTCAAACATGTAGTTGAACTAATGAATATATTTCAAGGAAATACTAAACTTGCAATTGATCATGTTAAACTAAATGAAAAAATAAAATCTAAATCTGATATCGAAAGATATGAAAATATAATGAACTGTGCATGGAATTGGATAAATAATTTTGCTGATGATAAATATATTTTCAATATAAATAAATCTAAAATTAAAATCGCTTTAACATCTGATCAAAAAAATGCACTTAATGATTTAGCAAAAATATTATCAAAAAATATTACGTCAGAAAAACTATTTTCTAAATTTCCAGAAATTATGAATAATAATAATCTTAATGCTAAAAATTTTTTTCCAATTATTTACAAACTTTTAATTAAAAAAGAAAAAGGTCCAAGACTTGCACCATTCATAATTGCAATTGGAAGAGAAAAAGTAATTAAATTAATTAGTCAATAATATTTTTTATTTCAAATATGGCAACTGGCATTTCGATTTTCCAATTTGATAAAACACTTGGAGATAATTCTCCAATTAATCCAACGGACTTTCCATCAATAATAACTTCTGCAGATCTTCCTGGAATAAAACTAGGATAATCTTTAGAAACAAATTTTGCAGTTTTATTATATCTACTTAATATGGTTATTAAAACAGATTTAACATTTGTAAAAGTTACATCTTTAGAAGATTCTGCATAAACTAGTTTATTGATATCCTCTGTTCCAACATCTTTTTTCTTATTTAATTCAATTACTTTACCATATTCAAATACTTTTTGCGGATATTCTACTTTTGTATTCTTTGATAAAAATTCTACAACTGAAGGAATTAACCAATTTCTAAATACTGAATAATTATAAGATACTGGATTTAAAATTTCAACTATATTATCTTCTTGACAATTCATATTTGAGAATAATGTATCTTTATTTGTTAGAAGAAAAGTAGATATTTCTTGTGCTCCTGTTCCTGCCATAAATGTTCTCAGCTTTTTCTGTCTAACTGAATGAGGTAATAAACTTCCAATAGTATTCATTGTCGGATATTCTGGAACTAAATTACTATATCCGTAAGACATAACGAGATCTTCAACAACATCAATGGGATGCATTATATCGACTCTATACGAAGGATATTTGACTTTAATATTTCCAGAATCTGTAACTGGTATTGTTTCATAATCATATCGACTTCTGTCTAATAAGTTCTTAATTGTTTTATCTGGTAATTTTTCTCCGAATGTTTTATGAATAAGTTCTTTTGGAACTTCAATATATTTTTCCGATATAATCGGAGTAATTATTGAATTTTTTTCAGAATCTGTAACTGTTACTTGTTCAATTTTTCCGCCACGATCTGCTAAAGACATTGCAAATATATTTAATGCGACTTCAACATTCTTCATTTCTAAACCAGTTATTTCAACAAGTAAGTTTTTTGTTTTAGTTGTAACTCTTCCAGAGTATTCTGAATTTATTATAGGCGGGAATGATACAACTTTATCATTAGCATCAATTAAAATAGGATATCTTGAAAATTTTTTAACCAAATGTCCGTACTCAATTCCTTTTGGATGAATTTTTAGAATTTCATTCAAATCCATATCTCTATTTCCGTCAAGAGGTTCAAATTTTATTTTTTCTGGAGATTCAGCAGTATAAAGTAATGGCCAAGTAATATTATCTAATTCAAATATTCCAATCGCAACTTCTCTTCTTTTTCGTCCAAATGTTCCTGCAATTTTTTCTTGTGCTTGAATTAATTGCTTTAATGAAAAATCATCAATATTTATTCCTTTACAAACAAAAGCACCAATATATGGTCTAACTGATTTTACTTTTTCAGAAACGTTGATAAAATATTTTTCTGAATTTTTGAATTTATATTTTGGAATACCTTGATTCTTTGTATATTCTGCCCTAAGTTGTCTTGCTAGTCCTTCAACGTTCCACAAATCAGGTCTATCTGTAGATTTAATCTCGATTTTAATGTTGTGCCCATCAACATCTTCTATTTCACCTTTGACGTGAGTTAACGCTTCTTCTAATTCTTTTACAGTAAATTTTCTACCTACTAATTCTTCCAAATCTTGTTTATGTATATCAATCGTTGGCATCGTTTACCTCCCTTAACCATTTAAGATTATCACTAAATAATTCTCGGATATCTTTACTCTTAATTCTTTCTTGAAACATTCTATCTACTCCTAATCCCCATGCGATTACGGGTTGAGTTATTCCTAAAGGATTTGTTAATTCTGGTCTAAATATACCTGCTCCACCAAATTCCACCCATTTATTTAATTTTTCAGACCATACGTCCATTTGAACACTTGGTTCGGTAAATGGATAATAATCGGGTAAAAATCTTATTTTTGTTGCACCAGAAACTTCTTCTGCAAATTTCTTTAATACGCCGAGTAAGTTTTTGAAACTTAAATCATCTCCAATAACAATTCCTTCTAATTGATTAAATTCTATTAAGTGAGTGGCATCCAGAACATCTGGTCTAAACACTCTTCCAATTGTAAAATATTTTCCGGGCGTATTTGGATTTGATGCAAGTTTTCTTGCAGATACTGTGGTAGTATGAGATCTTGGCATTAAGGATTTAGCAATATTTTCTGACCATTTATAATTCCAACCTGTAGAATCTATTTCGCCTCCGTTTTCATGAGAATCTTTTACTGCATTTACAATTTCTTTAGATGGTAGTTTTCCTTCTTTTGGATATCTTAATTTATATACATCTGTCCAAGTTCTTGCTGGATGATTTTGTGGTTGATAAAGTGCATCAAAATTATAAAATTCTGTATCAATTAATGGTCCTTCCATTTCTTCAAATCCTAATTGCATCAATTTCATTTTTAATTCATCTAAAAAATCTAAATAAGGTTGAGTTCTACCAATATTAATTTTAGGTACTGGAGTTTCAACATCATATCTTCTAAATCTTTGAGATTCCCATTTTCTTGACTTTATTATCTCCGGCGTATTTAGCTCAATACCTGGTTTTTCAGGAATTACTTTAATTATGTCAATCCCTAAATCTGTAATTTCTAAATCAAATTTATTTCTATTTTGGATTGAAATTAACTTTTTTCTTTTTTGTAATGAAACAAACGAATAATGATCTTCTTTAGATAACTTGGATATATCTAATTCATCTTTTCCAATTTTATCAATGAACTTTTGTTCCGGAGTTTCTGATATGGATTTACTCTTTGAATTTATAGAAACAATTCCTTTATCTAAATTTATAATTCCTAATTTCTTCAAATATCCTATAGCAAATTTAGCTTTCTCAGAACCTAACTTATCATTAATTTTTGGTATAGTTAAATCTTGTTTTTTTAATAAGTTTAATAATTGAATTTCAGGCAATTTATTTTTTAATGCATCTTTTCCGTTTTCATCAAGTAAAACAACTTTTTTTTCAGCCTTATTTATTACAACTAATTTTTTATTTTCTAAATACATTGCAGAACGCATAAATTCTACTTGAGATAAACCTTCAGTTTCAGATATTTTTTTCTTGCCTAAAAAACTCTTTAGTAGCTTAATTTCATTCTTTTGTAAAGACTCGGCCAAAAGATTAACATTCATAATATATACCTCCCTTTAAGTTTAAAATTATTATCAATTGAAGAGGTAACCACATCGCATATTATCCTATATAAAAAATATATATAATGTTTGCGTTAATCTTATAAAGGTAAAATATTCAGAATATTTAGGTTCCAGTGGCGTAGTCTGGTAGCGCGCACGACTGATAATCGTGAGGTCGCAGGTTCAAATCCTGTCTGGAACA
>JAYPKL010000006.1:0-12712 GCA_038128845.1 Candidatus Woesearchaeota archaeon
GTTTAACTATTGAAACAAGACCTGATTGGATATTTACAGATAAATTTCTAGAACTGGGATGTACAAGAATTGAAATGGGATTACAAGCACCTTATGATGATGTGCTTGATGCAGTTAATAGAGGACATTCTGTTGAAGATTTTAAGAACGCTGTAAAAGAATTGAAGGAAGCTGGTTTCAAAATACTTTATCATTTAATGCCGGGATTACCAGAATCAAATTTACAAAGAGATTTGGAAGCAATTGATATTATATTTGAAGACGAAGATTTGAAACCCGATATGTATAAAATATACCCTACTTTAGTTATGCCAAATACTGAACTTTATGATCAATGGAAATCCGGAGAATATACTCCAAAAGATGAAGAATATTATTCAAAAATCATAGAATATGCTTATAAAAAATCACCAAAATGGGTGAGACTGATGAGAGTACAAAGAGATATACCTTCTCAACACATTGGTGCGGGTCCAAAAAAAGGTAATTTAAGAGAAATAGTCGAGAATAAATTAGTAAAAGAAGAATATCCAATAAAAGAAATTAGATTCAGAGAATCTGGACAAGTATATAAGAGAAAAAAAATTATTTGTTGAAAAATATAGAGCAAGTAATGGAGATGAATATTTTATAAGTGCAGAAGATCCTGAAAATGATATTCTTTTAGGTTTCTGTAGACTTAGACTTGGTGAAAGATCTGAAGCTATGATACGAGAATTACATGTTTATGGTTCAGTAACAGAAATTGGTGAAGATGGTAATGATACTCAACATAAAGGCTGGGGTTCTAAATTACTAAAAGAAGCTGAAAAAATAGCAAAAGATAATGGAAGAAAAGATATATTAGTTATATCTGGTGTTGGAGTTAGAGAATACTATAAAAATGTTCATGGATATAAATTAAAAGATCATTACATGTGGAAAGAATTATGAAAGATAAAATAATTAAAAGAAATTTTATGAAAAGTATATTTGAAAGCAGTGTTTTTAATAGAAAAACGACCAATGAAAAAAAATATAATTATAGAACAATAATAGAAGTTAAAACAAATAATAAATTTGAAAATCTTAAAAATGATTTAAAAAATTTAAAAGATTCATTTTACGAATTAACAAATTCTGGAGAAGATAAAGTTAAAATAAAAATTGATTATGATAATAAAAAGAAATTCAATTCTATAATTAACAAATATTTCTGAACATAATCTTTATAAAATATATAAATAATCTAAAATTAAAGCCCCGTAGTGTAGTGGTCAATCATTCGAGACTTTGGATCTTGAGACCCCGGTTCGAATCCGGGCGGGGCTACTTATTCTTCTTCAATTTCTTCTGTAGCAACTTTATATTCTTCTCTCATTAATTTAACGTTAGAAATTTCTGAGTTTAAATCATGCATTTCTTCTTCCAAATTATTTAAAAGTTCAAAATTATTAATTTCCGTCAATGGAGCACCTTCTTCGTCTATAAATCCTTTTGACAAAGCAGAATCATAAGTATATTTTTCGCCAGATGCAGATTCAAATGAATATTGTTTTTCATTTTTAATAATTTCAACTATCTCCTTTACTCTTTTTTCTTTAAATCTTTGATATATTTCAAGAAGTCTAGCTCGATTAATTTTCCAAAAATAAATATACCACCATTTTTTTTCTTCATCTCTCTCTTTAGTATATTCAACAAATCCTATTTCTTTAAGCTTATATAGGGCCTTTCTGGCACCATTTATTTTAACATCTAATTTTTCAGCAATATCATTCTCAGAAATTATTTCATTATCAATTAATATATTTAGAACCTCATCAGTATTTTCATCAAGTTCAAAATTCATATTACTTAATATTTGCTTAATTTGATCAATATCCAACATTTTGTATTTACCTAAGCTATTGCTATTAAATAAAGGTTTGTGTGATTGGTCTCAACAAACTCCAGACTAATAACAGAAATGTAAGTAAAGAAACAATAATAAAGACTTTGTTTTGATTTGTTTTATCTAATTTTGTTCCAAGTAATTCAAAAAACATCTTTCCGCCATCAATTGGTCCTAAAGGTAATAAATTAAATAAACCTACTCCAAAACTTAAAATAGAAAAATAATAAAGGAAAGATATAAATTTTAATATTCCGGAATAAAATAAATTCTTTTCATCATAATTTAAGGAAAATCCAATTCCAAAACGAGAAGCATTGGATTCTTCGTCGTAAATAGAATCTATGATATATTCTTCTCCTGAATCCAAAGTCAATAAAATTGATTCACCTTCGTTTTTAGAAGAAAATATATCGATATACTTTGTGACAGATTTGTTATCTAATAAAATTATTTTATCACCAACTTCTAAACCGCTAGATTTTATTGGAAAATCTTCAAGTAAATAATTTATTTCCAAATTATCAATTTCCAAGTTATCTGAAACTACTGAAGATAAACCAAATATTATAAATAAAGCTAAAATGCCCGTAACTAAATTAGAAAAAGAACCGGCAGAATATATTGCCATCTTTTTAAATCGAGATAATTTAGTTAGTCCTCTTTCATCTGGTTTTACAAATGCAAAAGGTAATATTGCCAATAAACCAAAACCGCTAGATTTTACTTTAACATTATAATAATTTGAAATAATTCCGTGAGACATTTCATGTATAACTAATAATAAAAAAATCGCTGCTAAACCATACCAAAATGGTAAGTAAAATTCTGAACCGGGAATTCTTACTCCGGGTATAACTGGTGAGACTGATGCAGTATTTTCAAAAGCACTCTTTACTAAAATATATAATATGAAAAAGGATCCTAAATATCCAATAATAACTGAAGGATAAACAAAAATATTCCAATTAAATCTCTTTGAAAGTTTATGCATTAAATTGAGACCATACTTACCTTCATTTATTAGTATAAGGCCTTTTCTAGAAAATAATCCAATTTTTGTTGAAAATATAAAAAATAATACATAAACAAAAAAACCAAGTTCCCAATTCATAAAAGATATTGAGTCTTATTAATATAAAACTATCCTCTCTTATATTGAGAAATTATTTCTACAGTATCAATGTGTGATAAAAACAGTCCTCTGCAGCATTGCCTTTTTAATCCAGCATCATCTAATGCTTTCTTAATATCTTCGCCTGCATCATATTTTTCTTTAAAGGATTCCCAGACATGTGAAACAGGTTTACCACAAGAAAAACATCTAATTGGAATTATCATTATCTATATGATTTTTGTCTCTTTGCTCTCGGAGAAGATTTATTTGGTTTATGTGGTTCATTTCTTCTAACATCTGCAACAAGTAAATGTCTATCATAACTCAAAAATGCATTTTTTAATTCCTCAGATCCAGTAAATTCAACTAAACCTTTTGCAATCGCCAATCTTGCTGCTTCTGTTTGGCCAGACTGTCCTCCACCTTTAATATTAACATTAATGTCAATTGAATTTGATAAATCTCCTGCAATTAAAATAGGTTCTTCTATTCTTTGTCTAAACATCATAGGATTTAAGTTTGGTAAAAAAGTTGAATTAATAAATACTTCTCCGTTTCCTTTTCTTAAAATAGCTTTTGCTACAGCTTTCTTTCTTTTTCCAGTTGAAATAATTATTTTATTTGTCATATTTACCAATTAATCTTGAAAGATCTCCTAATTTAGTATAATTTGATGCTTTTAATCTATTTAAGTTAGCGTCAGCGATTGTTTGTAATTCTTGATTTTTTAATTCCTCAGGTACTCCTATGTAACACATTACTCTTTTATATGCTTCTCTTCCTCTTGCTGCTTTATGAGGTAACATTCTTTTTATTGATCTTCTTAATATTCTATCTGGCATTCTTGGAGTAAAAGGACCATGGAAAGGTTTTCCAATATTCTTAAAATTTCCAAATTTTGACATTAATGTATTTTTTGAACCTGTTAAAATAGCTCTCTCACAATTAACAACTTTAATTTCTTTTCCAAGTAATAATTCTTTAGCAATATGACTAGACAATCTGCCTACAACTAAATCAGATGCATCATAAACTATCATGCTACTAACCTCAAATCTTTTCCGTTAGTATCTTTCATTGCAAGATCGTGTAATGAAATTACTTTTGAACCTGAATTTTTAATTTTGGTTAAAACTGCTTCAGAAAATCTCCAACAAGATATTGTTAATTTTTTATCTAGTTTTCCTCCAGCAACAAGTTTACCTGGGATAACAACAACATCTCCGTCTTTGTAATCATTTAATTTTCCTAAATTTACTGTAATTCTTTTTCTTGCAGGAACAGATAATAATTCTGATACTGTTTTCCAAAAATTTGATTTCTTCTTAAGACTAGCTATAAGAATTCTTAAATTGACGTTTGATGCTCCATACATTTTTCTTTACCTATTTATGCAGAGGACAGGGTTCGAACCTGCGTAGGCACTAAGCCAATGGGACCTAAACCCATCCCGTTTGACCGCTCCGGCACCTCTGCGTGCTTAAAGCTTGTAAGCATCAAGAGATGCTTGAACTTTAGCTAATGCCTCAGATAGAACTTCTTTAGGTGTCATTTGACCCCAAGACTCTATCACGAATATGAAATTGTCTAAATCCTTTTTAAATTTATCTATTTTTTGGCTATCAATCATTTTTCTTAATTCATCCAAGGATTCATTTCCTTTTGCGTTTTTTGGATAATGGAAATAATAAATATTGCCCGGACTCCATTTCATATGTTCTTTACCGGTTCCAATTTTTGCTACAGCTGTAAATTCTAAGTTTTGATTTTTTGATAACATAATAATTGGTGCATGTGGATTTACAAATTCTACTCCTTCTCCAACTATTTCTATATCTTTTGCTCTAACTGTGTGTGGTCCTGTTTTTTCTAATTTGAATTCAATTTTTGGATCATCTAGTGATTTTATTGCTGGGTCTGCTTTTATTACTAACAAACCTAATCTGTGAGCGATTAATTCATCATACATAACTGAATTGTTACTTTTGAAATATACATCTTCAATTGCAAATGTATCAATATTATATGAAGCTGCTCTTCTTAAAATATTCATAAATTCTTCAGTTGTATTTTCAAATAATAAATGTAATTCATTTTCTGTTGAATTTAATTCTTTAAACATCATACTCTTCTACCTCTTCTACCGCCTTTTTTTCTACATCCGCCGTGTGGAATTGGTGTTACATCTTCGATAGACAATATTTTTATTCCGTTTTTTGTTAAAGTTCTTATAGTTGGTTGTGCACCAGGTCCCGGATATCTTGATCCATTATGTCCTCCTTGTGCTCTTACTCTGACGTGTAATTGATTCATACCTTTTTCTCTTATTGACTCTGCAATTCTTTTAGCAGCAACAACAGCTGTATTTGCATGAGCTTCTAATCTTTGTTGTTTTGTTATTTGACCGCCTGAAACTATTGAAACAGTTTCTGATCCAGTTATATCTGTAACATGAATAATTGTATTATTATATGATGAATAAATATTTGCGATTCCCACATAATTCTCTTTTGCCATATTAATTTGATTCCTCCGGCGCTTCTGGAGCTTCTGGAGCTTCTAATTTATTTTCAGCTTTTGATTCAATAACTTTGGTTAAAACTGGGCTAAATCCGGTTTTATATTCTACTTTGTCACCATCATTTATTAAATGTGATGGAGATGAAATTATTGCACCGTTAACTGAAATTTTTTTATGTAAAATAAATTGTCTTGCTTGTTTAATTGAATTTGCCAAATTTTTCTTGTATACAATTGTTTGCAATCTTCTTTCTAAGACATCTCTTAATTCAAGATTTAAAATATCATTTAATGAGGAATCTTTTTTAACTAAATTTAATCTATTTAATTTTGCTAATAAAATCTTTGAATAACTTTGTTTTTTATCTCCTCTTAATTTTGTAATTTCTCTTGCTTGTTTTCTGAAGTTACGTAAAATTGAAGAATTTTTCCAGATTTGTTTTTTATTTGTTAATCCATATTCTTCTATAATCTTTTTTTCTTCTTCAATTCTTTGAGCTTGCCAAGGATGATTTGGTGTTTCAAACTTTCTTCTTTGTTTTCTTGCTAATCCCATTATTTCTTATCTTTCTTTCTGCCAGCAACAGTACCTTTTCTTCCAGTGGATTTAGTACTTTGTCCTCTTACTTTCTTAGAACCAGCAGCATGTCTTACTCCCTTATATGATTTAATTTTTCTTAATAATCTAATATCAAATTGTTTAGTTAAATCTAAATCTGAAGATACTAAATGAGAATCTTCTCCAGTAGATCTATCTTTTCTTCGATTAAATAACCAACTTGGAATTCCATATTTCTTTGGATTTCTTAAGCAATCTTCTATTTCATCAATTTTTTCTTGTGGGTAATCTCCGCACTTCATTTTTCGATCTACTTTAAGTTTGTAACAAATTGCGTTAGCAATCATAAATGAAGAACCTTTAGGAAATGTCAATGCGTGTCCCATTGGTATATTTCCTGCTATATCTTTATCTCCAAGTCTAACAATTTCTCTGAAATTTGCTTTATCAGTCATGACTTTCTATTTTCAGTGTCATTTTTAAAGCTTTTGATAAATCTGGAATCCATATAATAAAAAACGTTATACGCCGAGAGTGGGATTTGAACCCACGATCCCAAAAGGGACAAGATTTCCAATCTTGCGCAATACCGGGCTATGCGATCTCGGCCTGATTATTCGCTTCAATATATGTTTAAAAAGTTAATTAATTTTAAATATTAAAATAAGTTAATTTTATATGAAAAAGAAAATTAATCGTCACTTACATAAAGATGAAGAACTTATTCATGTTGAAGTACCTTCTTGGATGAAATTTCATAAAGAGTTGATGTTTTCTCCTCTAATATTACCATTAATACATGCAATGTTAAAAAAAATGTCAACACATTTAGTTATTACAAATGATAGAGTCATAGCAAGACATGGAATTATTGGTGAACATTCAAAAGGAGTTAAGTTTAATAATATAGTTTCAGTTAAAGTTCATCAACCTGCAATGGGTTCATTTTTCAATTATGGACATATTCATCTCTACACTCAATCAGGTGGTCATTCTGATTTAGTTTTCCATTACATTAAAAATCCCATAAAAGTGAAAAAAGAGATTGAAAAAGGAATTAATAGAAAGTCTTTGGAAGCATAACTGGTACGCCATTTCTAATCTCAAATATTCTATTACACTTAATACATTTGAGAGAATTATTTTTCAATTCAACATCTGCTTTATCGTCCGGGCAACATAAAATTTTAATTAAATCTTTGTCCATTTTATATTAAGTTTATATGATTTCTAAAAGCTATCCCTTCCTTTGACTTTAAAAATTCACTAGAATTTGCTTTTGAAATTCCTATACCTATTAATTCATTAGCTTGATTAAAAACTGCAATTTTTGATCCAATTTTAATATCAGAAGTAAATTTTAGAATACCATTAAAATAAATCGGAGATCCTTTTGACCAAGGTTCTAAAGCACCATCATCTATCCATACTTTATTAATTTCTTTAACTGCAGATTCTAAACTAAAAAATGCAGATTTATCTTTTTTATTAAATAATTTCAAAAATTCTGATTTAGTTAAACTATTTTTAAGAGTATAAGGTCCGCTTTTTGTTCGTTCTAATTCAATCATATGTGCTCCAGTACCTAGATCTTGTCCCATATCATGAATAAGTTTTCTGATATATGTTCCTGCTTGACAAGAAACATGAAATTTTACTACTTGTTTTTTTATTGATTTTAATTTAATAGAATAAATATTTCTTTTTCTAACTTGACGTTTAACTGCAGATAGTTTTGGAACAAGCTGATTAATTTCACCCGTAAAATTTTTGAAAACATTTAACAAATTTTTTTTATCAAACTCTTTATGTACATACATAGTTGCAAGGTATTCTTTTTTTGATAAAGATAAAATTGAAGATATTTTATTTCCTCTATTTATTAATACGGGTAATACTCCGGTAGTATTTGGATCTAATGTACCTGCGTGTCCTGCTTTTTTAATTCCCAAATCCAATAAAAATCTAGTAAATGATCTAGAAGTCATTCCTTTTTCTTTATTTAATATAATTAATCCTTGATTCAATAAATGTTCAAAATTTTTTTCTTTATAATTCTTATATTTTGATTTCTGACGAATAATAATTTTCATTAGCTCAACTTAAGTAATTTTCTCAAAAATGTTGAAAAAGTAATTGAAAAAATAATATAAGTTCCTAGCCATCCTAAAGAGTATGGCCAAAATGGTAAAGAAAGTATAATTTTTCCTTCCATTGCTTTTCTCAACCAACTAAAAATAATTATAATTGGTATAAAATAATATTTCATTGGTTTAAAAGTCATTTTTATTTGCTTCATAGAAAGTTCCATCATTTTTGGTTGAATTTCTTTAACTTTATCTAAATTATCTCTATTGTTTCTTATTTCGGTTTGATATCTTTTGATATCCTTTTTTAATTCTTTTATTACATTTTGATCAATAATTAATTTATTTGCCAAAGTAATCATAAATGAAACAAAAAATGCCACAAATCCGATAATATAAATTGGTTCCATTAGTCGTCAGTACTCATTATCTTCTTAAGAGAAGGATGCATATCCATGGCATGTTCTTTTGCAATTCTTTCAGAGAATTGATAAATGATCATAACTGCAAGTAATATTCCTGTTCCTCTGCTTAATGCTCCCAATAAATCTGCTAAAGCTGCTAAAACTCCAACTAATGCTCCGCCCATAACAGTTAAACTTGGTATATATCTGTTTAAAATTGATTCTAACACTCTTGCGTCTCTTCTGAATCCAGGAATTTGTAAACCTGAATTTAAAATTTGCTTAGCTTGTGCTTCTGCAGACATATTTGCTGTTTTTACCCACAATACGGAAAAAAATGCTGAACCAAAAACTAAAAGTAATGTATAAACTATTGCTTGTAAAATTATTTCTCCTGATGCATTTCCTAAAACAAGAGATCTAACTACATTTGGGCTATTAACCCATTTTACTAATCCTGTTGCAGGAGTTCCATCAATAAATGTTCCAAATATAGGCATACCCCAATTTTCGAGTAATCTTCCCCATAACTGAACATTTGCCATTAATGCTGCAACTAAAATTACTGGTATATTAGAAGTATACATAAATTTAAGTGGCCATCTCATACCTTGACCTCTCATTCTTCCAAAAGATAATGGAATTTCTACTTTCATGGAAGAACCATATATAGATATTACAAATACTAATATTGTTGCAAATACTGCTACAAGAGATAATAAAACTCCAGTTGCATCTCCGGTACCCAGGGCTTGAATTAAATAAGGAATTTTACCTACCGGAACATCCGGGTTTAATGGACTTGCAAATGGACTAAAAGCTGCTATAAATATTTCTCTGGATACTCCTGCCGCAATGAATAAAGATACTCCCGATCCAAATCCCCACTTTTTGGCTACTCCGTCCATTAAAACAATCATATAACCGCCCACAATTAATTGAATAATTAATATTAATTCAAATAATGCAAAATTTGGAATTCCTGCTGCTGGAGCTAAACCGCCCATAACAACATAAATAATTGCTTCGAAAACTACAAAAAGAAGTATAAATACTTTTTGCAATTCATTAAACTTTTTTCTTCCATCAGGTTTACTAATTTCAATTTTTAATATACTTGAACCGACTAATAATTGTAAAATAATACTTGCAGTAACAATTGGACCGATACCTAAAGAAATTAACGAACCGAAACTTGCACCCAATATTGTTGAAAGAGATTCAAATTGAGATAATGCATTTTGACCTAGTCCATATAAAGGAATGTGTAATAAAATAAAATACATTAAAAGAACCATACCAGTCCATTTTAATTTATCATTAAATGATAATTTTTTTTCTGGACCAGATACTTCTGGAATATAGTTTGATATTTTTGAAACTAAACTCATATTATGATACATAATCTGGTTTTATATTGTTTACTCAATTATTTTTCCGCCAGCTTTTTCAATTTTTAATTTAGCTGCATTTGAATAACTTGAAACGGTTATTTCTATTTTCTCAGTTAATTCTCCTTTTGAAAGTAATTTTGTGTATCCTAATTCAGTTAAATTTAATGATAATTTTGTACCGTCTTTTTTAATTTTTTTATTATTTAACCAATTATCAAAATTTCTTGAAATAGATTCTAAATTAATAATTTTATTTTGTGATGCATTTCTTACTACTTTCATACCGATGTTGTTGTTTGCAACTCTTCCTACTGGTCTTTTTCCTTGAGATAATGGTAATGTTTTTTTCTGTGCTCCTCTTTTACCTAAACCTGCATTACCTCTTCCGCCTCGATTACCTGCGCCTCTGTGCTTTTTACCGTGACCCCATCCGTGAGTTCTTTTTCCTCTTTGTTTTTGAACTTTTGATCTTGATTTGAATACCATTATATCATCTTCAGTACTAATTTATTCATTTCTTTACCTCTGTATCCTAGTACTCCTCCTCTGGTAAATGGTTTCTTAATTCCCATTCTTTCAAATCCGCCCACTGGTGGATGTAATTTGAAATATTTCTTCAATCCTTCAATATCTTTTAAACTTGATTTTCCGGACATTAAATTTTCTGAAAATTCTTTGATTGATAATTTTGTTTTTTCTTTAGTATAATCTTCAGTAAGTTGGTTGTTACCTGGTAATCTTCCTCTTTTTGATAATAATTCTGAAATTGTTGGTTGATCAACTTCTCCAAAAGTACAATAATCTTTAACTTTGTCAATCATACCTTTATTTGAAGGAGTATTACTTAGTAAAATTAATCTATGTTTTCTATGTAACTTCATTAAATCAAGAGTGGTTTTAATTTGTGGTTTAATTCCAACTTCTCCTCTAACTCTCAAAACTGCGATAATTCCTGACATTTTAATAATTAACCAAAGGTTTTTGCTCCTCTCTAATTTTTGTTGTTGTTGTTCTAACTAATGCCTGCATTGTTGCATTAACTAAATTGATTTTTTGTCTTGTTTGACCAGTTGCCTTAGACCAAACATCTTTAATTCCTGCTAAAGTAAATATTTTTTTAATTTCATTTTCAATAACTAATCCTGTACCTGGAGGTGCAGGAATAAATCTTACTGAAACTGAACCAGATTTACCTTTTATTTCAAATGGAATTGAATTTGAATCTATTGTTTCGCTTTCCCATGAACCGTTTCCTCTTGCAACACGAATTAAATTTAATTTAGCATTTCTTACTGCTTTATCTCTTGCAGGTACTGTTTCTTTTGCTCTACCAAGTCCAATTCCAACATAACCGTCTTTGTTTCCTACGACTGCCATTACTGTAAATACAGGTCTATTACCGTCTTTTGTTTTCTTTTGAGTTGTTCTGAAAATAGCTCTTGCTCCACCGCCAAACTTACCTTTTCTTTGACCAATGTTAATAAAGTCAGATTCAAGATTTGGTACTAAAAAATCAACGATTTCAGGTTCAAGTATTTTTACTCCGGAATTAAAAATTTCAGAAATGTCTGTTATTTTTTCTGTCTTAACTAACTTACCTAAGTTAGTTCTAGGCGACCAAGTATCCAATAGTTTTTCTTTTACAGTTCTATCGTCTTTCACATATCTGTTATTTTGTCTATTCATTTGACTTGCCTCCCATTAATTTATTTAAATCTGTTGATATTTTATCAGAAATATGTTTTCCTTCAAGTCTATCTTTTGAAGGGAAAACTTCAGGAGAGTGATTAATTTTTAATCCACCTGCAACTGCTCCTGCTAATACTCCGTAAATTGTACATCCTTTTGTAGGAGTATATGATCCCATATCAAAAATTGCTTCTTTAACTTTATTTTTTAATGCAATTTCTGCTAATTTGTAACCGGATAAATATGCTGCGGATGTATTTTTACATGAATGTTTCCAACCCAATTTTGATAAATTTTTAGAATTAAAGTGTGCAATAGTAACATCACCTTGGATTTTATTGTCCATTATTTGTAGATTAAAATATTTATTTGATCTTCTAACAACAAATCTTGGTAAGTCTGATTTAACAAAAGCAAGTCTTTTTTTATAGTTAGTTTTACCATCTCTTCTTCTTCTGAACTTTACGCTGTATCTTTTTGCTGTTGCCATTATTTCTTTATGAACATGTTATTTTGTTCCATGTATTGTAACATTTGTCTCTTATGTCTGAAAAATCCGCCTTTTGCTTTCAAATATAGATTTTTCCAGTTTGAAGATGTGATTAATCCTCTTGATTTGAATGATTTTAATAGTTTTCTTTGTAACCTGATTCTATTTATCCAATTATCTTTTGGTTTAGATCTTGCTGTTTTTTTACCTGATTTCTTAGCAGGACCTCTTTGTCTACCTTTCTTTTTAGCAGCTTCTCTTGCTTTAGCTCTGGAACGAGAGTTGGATGTAGCTTCTTTAATTACAATTATTTTTTCATCAATTAAATCTCTAACATCTGCTTTTGTAATTGCTTCTTTTACTTTTTCAGCTTCCGAAGGATTAATTACTATTCTTGATTTACCTGCACCAGTTATTTTAGATGCTAATTCTTTTTGTAATTTTAAATTCATTATTTCTTACTCTCCTTAGGTTTTGATTCTTTCTTTTCAGATTTTGGTTTTTCTGATTTTTTATCTTCTTTTGGTTTTGATTCTTTCTTTTCAGATTTTGGTTTTTCTGATTTTTTATCTTCTTTTG
>JAYPKL010000006.1:12812-17696 GCA_038128845.1 Candidatus Woesearchaeota archaeon
GTTTTGATTCTTTAATCTTATTTGTTTTCTTTAATTTTAATGTAGTTCTTTTTTCTTTTCTTGATTTAAATTCTGATTCAATTTCTTTTATTTTTGCATCAACATCTCTGAAATTTGATATAGGAATCTTTGATTTACTTGCTTCTTTTAACAAGATTAGTCTTAATCTATTTCCTATTGTTCTTGGAATAAGTGCAATTTCATCTTTAGCTAAATTTTTGAAATCTTCAATAGTATTGATTCTTTTTTCAATAAGTCCGCTAGATAATCTTCCTCTTAAAATTCTAGGAGTTCCATAACCGATTTTAACAATTGGTCTATGTCCGCCTCTTTGTTCTCTCATTTTTGAGTCAACACCCTTTGGTTTTCTCCAAGAAGAACGACTTAGTCTTATTCTTTTATTAAATTCTTGTCTCATAAAGTTCGGATTTCTTCTTTTCTTTGCTGCTTTATATTCCATTAATTCTTTCATAATTTTTTACCTGCCTTATGAGTAATAAATATACCATCTTGAAAAACTCGTCTATCTCTTTTTTTAACTCTAGTTAATTGTTCAAGTCTAGTTGCAGTCATTCCAACTGCTTCAATATCTGATGATTTTAATTCAATATCCGAACCATTTAATTTTAATTCTACATTTGATGGAACGGTAGCTGATCGATTAAATTTTCCACCCAAGAAATTTTTTAATTCAAATTTATTATTATTATAATTTGCAGTCATAGGGAAATGTACTGATTTTATTGCTAAATTATATACAAAAGGTTCTTCGATTCCTTTTATCATATTTAATATGTGTGCAGAAAAAGTTCCAACAAGAGCTTTAACTTTTTTATTATGAGATTTACCTTTTATTTCAACAATATTGTCTTTGTTGTTTATTTCTATGCTAGACGAAGGATATTCTCTAGTTAAAGAACCGTTTGAATGTTCAATTGTAAAATCATTCTTATTAATTTTAATTGTGAAGTTTTCAGGAAGTTCTAAAGTCTTTATAGGAATAACTTTTTCTGGAATTGGCATTGGTTTAATGAATTTTTTAGCTCTATATCGAAGTACAGGTCTAAACTTACCCATTTTACGGAAACCAGTTCCTCTAACTCTAGTTCTTCTTGTTGTTGACATTTTAGTAAACGTATGCTAATAATACTCCTCCTTTGTTTTGTTTTTTTGATTCAATATGATTAATTATTCCAGAAGTTGTTGATACAAACAATCTACCAAAATCTTTTGCAGGTAAATATCTTTTTTCAAATTTTTCAAAAGTATCTAACTTTACGGAATATCTAGGTTTAATTACTCCAATATTATTTATTTTTCCAGATAATTTAACTTCTGTAAATAATCCTTTGTTAGTTTCTTTATTTTCAAAGTTTTCAATATATCCGTCTTTTTTCAATAATTCTAATACTGTAACAATTGTTTTTGAAGAAGGATAGAGGGTTACAGAACTCTTTCCTCTTTCAGATGCATTCTTTATCTTTGAAAGTGCATTTGCCATTATATCATTACTTGCCATTATCTATATTTAACGAAACCAAGTTCGGTTGCTTTTTCTCTAAAGCATCTTCTGCAAATATTTAGATTATATCTGCCGATATTGGATCCTTTACCTCTTCCACATCTAGTACACGTTTTAATAGCTTTTCCAAATAACCTTTTTTTACTAGAATTATTTCTAATAAACTTCTTCTTTCTTGTTTTTGAAACAAGCAATTTTTTTACACCAGGTAGTTTCATTCAGTAATTACTCCAAATTTGCTTTTTGCAAACTCGATTGCGTCCTCCTTTGTTAATCTATGTGATTTTCCTACTTTTCTTGTATTTAATTTTCTATTTTTGATTCTAAAACCTGGTCTTTTAAGTGTTACTGATACATTAAGACCGAAAATACCTAATTTAGGATCGTATTTTACTTCAGGTATTTCAATATATTCGTGAATACCAAATGCAAATCCATTCTCCGAAAATTTTGATTCTGGAACTTTCATATCAATTGCTTTTAGTAATCTTGTAAGTAATTCTTCAGTATTTTTTCTGATTGTAACTTTTGAACCAATTGCCAATCCTGGTCTAATTTTCCAAGCTGCAATTCTCAAACCTGCTCTTACTTTGGCTTCAACTGGTTTCATATTACTTATTTTTTCTAACAATTTCATTCCTTTTTCTACTTCTTTTGGATCCGGTCCGGAACCAATGTTAAGAGTTATTTTCTCAACTTGAATATTTCTCATAGGATTAACCATTATGCTAAGTTAACCTCCTTACCGTTACCAATTGCAATTAAATTTTTCATATCAGATTCAATTGATTCTTTATCCATCTTTAATTTAGCAATGTAAGTTCTTTTGAAAATACCAAGGCTTTGTTTTTCTTCAAATTTTGCAACTTTTCCTGCTCTTTTTCCTCTAATGAAATATACTAAGTCTCCTTTACTGAAAGACAAAATTGATTTAATTTTGTTAGTAGTTAAATCAAAAATTACTGAATCATTAACAGATATTTTTTTATCATAAACAAGATTATATCCGTTCGATAATGTAACTAAGATTTTATTACCTCTTATTGCAGTCTTTCTAATTACTTTAAGTAATATAACTGATGAATCTTTTTCAGATATTTCAACTAAATTAAATTTACCTTTAATATCTAACATAACTCTGAAATATTTTTTAACAGAAGGTAATGAAATCACATCAAATAAACCTGCTGCTACTTTTGAAGTTTTAACAAATCTATTATTTAACTTAATTAATTTATTATTAATCAAATAATTTAATTCTCTTCTTGTTGATATTAAATTAATATTATCTCTTAATGCAACAACCAAAGGTATGGATAAATCTTTTTTATGTGTTCCTGGAACTGTGTTTGTGATCCATTTTGTTTCTTTTCGATTTATTCTCCAAGATTTTGGTGCATACAATCTTGACAAGTGTGTTGATTTTCTACTCATTTTCTTTCTAAACTCTCCTTTCTTTTCTTATCAGACATATCTGGAGTTATCACAGTTACATTTGAAGGATCTATTGGATATTTTGCCAATTGTCCGTTTGCTTTAACTAGTTCTGCTCCAGTTAGTTTAATCTTATTTTTGTTATAGTCCATTATTTCTATTTTTCCAATAACACCTTTGAATTGACCAGTTAATACTTTGATTGTATCTCCCAGTCTTAATGTAATTGATCTTTTATTGTACTTTTTTCTCAATTCCTTTGATAAAGGTGCTCTCATTAATTTTTGTTTAATATGATTTGGTGCATTGTAACGATACTTTCTTTGCTTTCTAGGTTGAACACTTCTATTCCATGAATTAGCGAATTTTGTTTTCATAATAGTATACTTGCAAGTTTTCCAACTTGTGACCACCTCAATGCCACTTCTTTAGCTACTGGACCCTTTATAACAGTTCCTTTTGGTGTACCTAATTTAACATCCTTTAATATTACACATGCATTATCTTCAAATGATACTCTTATTCCATCTGGTCTTGCATATTCTTTCTTTTGTCTGATTACAACTGCTTGTACAACTTTGTGTCTATTGTCTACATCTCCTTTAACTACTGCGCCTGTAACTAAATCTCCAACAGCAGCAGATGCTAATTTTCTTGTTCTTGATTTGAAACCTTTTACACTAATAACTTTAAGCGATCTTGCACCAGAATTATCTGCTACAACAATTTCTGCACCTAATGGAATTGATCTTACTGATCTTACTTTAATTGATTTCATTTTCTAATTTTTCTACAACAACGAAATTTTTTGTTTTACTAATTGGTCTACATTCCGATATTCTTACCGTTTCTCCTAATTTAATATCCATTCCTTCAGGAACATGTGCCATAACTCCGGATTTTTTCTTTTGATAACGTTCATATTTGTAAAGGAATTTTCTTCTAGGCCATTCAACTTTTACAGTTTTTGCCATCTTTACTGAAGTAACTTTTCCTACAAATGTTCTTCCTCTTTTTGCATATTCCATTATATTTTCACTCTCTCCCAAGGTCTTTTAATAATTTTTAAACCTTTTACTTTGAACGAATTGTTCTTAGATTTAAATATGAAATTTGAAATGCTCTTTAACACTTTTTTATCTCCTTTATTTGTTCTTATAGTAATTGTTTGTTGAGATTCGTCTACTACTTTTCCATTAATACCGTTATTAAGAGGATTTAATGAACTAGCTATTTCAACATTTAGTCCGATTAATTCATGTCTTAATATATTATTTTCATTTATCATTTTGTATCTATGCTGTCTTCCGAGTAACCCATTTTTATTAATGCTTGGAATGCTCTTTCTTTTTGATCGCCTTGCAATTCGATGACTCCGTTTTTTTGAGTTCCACCACATGCAAGCTTTGCTTTAAGTTTTTTTGAAAGATCCTTAACGTCAACGCTTGAATCAAATCCTTCAATTAAAGTCATTATCTTACCATATCTTCGCTTAACATTTCTTATTCGAATTGTTTGGCTTTCTTTTGATATTGTGTCAATAACACCTAAATCTTTTGGCAAACCTGTAATTGGGTCAATATCACTCATTATTTTTTAGCTACCTCCATTTCTTTCTTAATAGTATTAATTCTTGCAATAGTTCTCTTTAATGCTCTTATTTTTCCAGGATTTTCCGGCATTCTACCGCTTGTTTTTTGAGAGTTTAACTTCATTAATTCAGATTTGAAATTTGATAATGATTTTTCTAAATCTTTTGTTTTCATTTCTCTTATTTCACTTGCTCTTAATATTGCCATTATTCCTTACTCTCCTTTGTTTTTGATTCTTTTTTTGTTGATTTTGATTCTTTCTTTTCAGCTTTTGGTTTTTCTTCTTTCTTTTCAGCTTTTGGTTTTTCTTCTTTCTTTTCAGCTTTTGGTTTTTCT
>JAYPKL010000006.1:17796-28496 GCA_038128845.1 Candidatus Woesearchaeota archaeon
TCTTTCTTTTCTTCAACTACTTCTTCAACTACTTCGGGTTCTGATTTTGTTGCTTCAACAATATCAATCTTATCTGGTAGTGGTGTATCTGGATGCATTATTGTTACGGTAATACCTACAGTTCCCTTCTTTAACACAGCATCACAATGAGCTTTATCTAATAAATTATCTGAAATAAAACCACATTTTTTCATATAACCGTCATAGAATCTCCATTTTTTACTTCTTGCACCCGGGATAGGTCCATCAACTACGATTTCTACACCATATGCACCTGCTGCCATAATTCTTGTTAATTCTCTATAACCGATTCCTTTGAATCTACTTGGTCCAAATCTTTCAAGTTCTTTTGCAAATTTTGTTGCAACAACTTGTGCACTTGTATGTGGATTACTGATTTCTGCAGTTTCAATATGTGGATTTTCTAATTTGAATTTTTGTTTTAATTCTTTTGTTAATTCTTTGATCATTGCTCCGCCTCTTCCAATTATTAAACCTGGTCGAGTTGTTGAAATTATGATTTTTTCACCTAATGGTGTTTTTTCTAAAGTAATATCTCCGATTTCTGCAGCTTTACCTGTTTTTTCTTCTAATGATTCTTTAATTCTCATATGAATTAAATTTTGTTTAATGAATTCTTTTTCTTTCATTTTTTGACCTCCGGTTGAGCCACAAGTTCAAAATGAGTAACTCTCTTAGTTCCTCTGACTCTTCCATATCTTCTTCTTATACTTGGTTTTTGAGCTGCTGAATGAATTATTGTTAATTCTCCAGTTAAACCTTTATCTTTAGCATTTGATTCTAATGATTTTAATAGCGGTAATACATATTCTGCTGCTTTTACAGGATATCTACCTGCAGCCATATCTCCTCTTCTATGCGGAGTGTCTCGGTTATATCTTTTATATGGAATTGCAGTTTTTTGCTCTTTAACTTCGTTTAATTCTCTAATTGCTCGTGTAACTTTTTTACCTTTCAAGAATTTTGCAACTTCGTAAGCAACTTTAAATGAAAATGGTAAATTTAGACCTACTGCTTTGGTCATATTCTTACTATCATAATTTTCCATACTAATTGCCATTATTTCTTACCTTGGTTCTTGGAACTCTTTGTAGCTCCAACACCAGTTCCCTTGTGTGATGCGATTCTTCTTGTTTGTGAAAACTCACCCAAATAAAACCCTAACATTTCTTCAGTTATAGTTATTGGAATGAATTTTTGACCATTATACACTTCAATTGTTTTTCCAACTAATTTTGGAGTTATTACTGTTGTTCTTGAATGTGTTCTTAATTTTGATTTTCCTGAATCAACTTTTTCTAATAATTTCTTTGAATCATTTCTGTTTAATCTTAATAGAGATCTTCTCTTTCTTGAATTTAGCAAGTTTGCAAAATCTTCATTGCTCATTGCACTTAATTCTTCCATTGTTTTTCCTCTAAATTTGAATAATTTATCTTTCATTATTTTCTCTTACCTGTTCTCTTTGCTGCAATTGAACCAACTTTCTTACCTGCAGGTAAGTTTCTTGGTCTTGTAGTCGAGTACTTTCCTCCTCCTCTACTATTTCTATTGTGAGTACCACCGTGTGGGTGATCAAATGCATTCATCGCTTTACCTCTTACAATAGGGTATCTAATTCCTCTTGCTTTCATAGCAAAAAATTTATTTCCTGCTTTTACAAATGGTTTGTTTGTTCTACCTGCACCTGCTGCAATTCCAACAGTTGCAAAACAATTTGGATTTAGTATGATTTTTTTCTTAGAAGGTAATTTTACTGCAATACCTTTTCCTTCTTTTCCAACTACTTGTGCGAAAGTACCTGATGTTTTTACAAATTTTCCTCCGTCTCCCGGAATTTTTTCTAAATTGTACACTAATGTACCGGATGGAATGTTTTCTAATTTAACAATATTTCCTACAGAAACATCATTGCCACCATAACTTATTTCTTGACCAACTCTTACTCCTTCCGGAGCAGGTAATAATGATAGTTGACCATCTTGATATTCGATAACCATTAATGGAGCTGAATTAAATGTTGAATTAACTAAGTCTGCAATTTGACCAGTTTGAGTTTCTCCAGAATAGAACGGATAGTATGTTTTACCAATAGATCTGTGAGTAGGTGCTCTATATGTTGGACCTCCTCGTCCTCTTCTTTGTTGTATTAATCTCTTTCCCATATTATATTAATCCTAATTTTGAAGTTATATCGATTGCCGGTGTTGATTCATCTAATTTAATATATGCTTTTTTGATTCCCTTCATATCAATGTTTGTTCTAACTGCTTTAACTTTAACTTTGTATTCTTTTTCTATAGCCCATTTAATATCTTTTTTATTTGATGATTTTGAAACTGCAAAGATTAGTGTATTTTCTGCTTCTACTGATCTAACAGCTTTTTCTGTTGTCAATGGATATTTTAAGATTTGATAAATGTCTTTCATAAGAATAATTTCTCCTTTTCTAATTTTTCAACTGCAGATTTTGTCCATATTGTTCTTCTTCCAATATCTCCTCCTGGTGCCAATAATTCTGCATTTAAATTATTAACAACAGATACATCAAATCCTTGTAAGTTTTCAGTAGCAAGAACTGCCGGACACATGTCACTAACAATAACTAAAGGACCTTTCTTTGTAATATATTTTCTACCTCTTGTTGTTCCTCTTCCTGCTCTTATTTTTTTATTTTCTAATCTTTCTAATTCTGATTTAAGATCATTCTTTAATAATGAATTAATAACATCTTTTGATTTGTTTAATTTTTCAAATGAATCATCTAAAATCATATATTTTGAACCTGAAATTGCTGATCTAATTGCTTTTCTTCTTTCTTTTTTGTTAATTCTTTCAATTAAATTCTTATCTGCCTTTGGAGGGAATGCTTTTCTACCGCCAACTGCATTTGCTACGAAAGCTCCAATCCAATAAAATTGACTTCCTCTAGACCATAAGTGTTTTCTTCTAATTCTTGAAACTCCTTTTCCATATGTTGTTTTGAACTTCTTTCTTCTTTTAACAGTAGTATAACCTTGTCTCTTACCAGCTAATGGATCGGCTCCATAAGGTTGTCTTCTACTCATTTGTAATGATGAAACTGCTCTCTTAACTAAATCTGGTCTTACTGGTTCCATGAATTGTTGTGGAAGTGTAATTTCTGCTGATTTTCCACCACTTACTCTCATAATATTAGTTTTCATTATTGTTGACTCTCCATTGATATTGTTAATTCAGGTACTTCTTTAAATGCGCTTCCTCTTCTTCTTTTTGCAAAATTTAATCTAATTAATCTTCTTTTTGGTCCAGGAACACTTCCCGCAACTAAAATATATTTACCACTTACTTTACCATAACCTACAAAATCACCTTTCGGAGTTACTGGTACTTCAGCAGAATCTAATATTTTCATTAATTGAATATTCATAACTGTTCTGTTATGGAATCCCATTTGACCTGGATGTGGTACTCTCCAAGTTTTAGCTTGCCAGTTACCTAAAGAAGCAACCTTTCTTCTTCCATCTCCGTGAGATTTTCTGTGTAAAATTGATACACCAAATCTTTTTACAGAACCTTGGAAACCTTTACCTGTTGTTACACCAACAACATCCATTAAATCTCCGTCTGAAAAAACATCTGAAATATTAACTTCTTTTCCTAAAATAGTTGAAGCATAATCAAAACTTTCTTCAACTGATGAACCTGATACTGGAATTTCTAATACATCTGGCTTCTTTTTTTCTCCGCCAGTCATTCCAGGTTTTGTGTGTACTAACATTCTAACTTCAGTAACATTTTCTAAGCTCTTTTTCATTTCTTCCAATGTATTTGAACTTCTTTTCTTTGGTAATGTTAATCTCTTTGATAATGTTGAATCTAAATTGCTTGCATAAATTTCAGAAATTACTTTTGAACCATATGGCGTTTTTGTATATAATCTTAATGAGAAAGGAATAATTTGAGGCGTTTCAATAACTGTTACAGGAATCATGATTTCTTCGCCCTTAGTTGGTGAAGAGTCTCTATTATCGATAAATGAAACTTGAGTCATACCTGCTTTGTAACCTGCAAAACCAGAAAGCTTTGTATCATTAACTAAATTCCAAGATCTAACTCTCGGAACCATTCTGTTAGCCTTTTTTCTATGCCAGAATTGTAAACTTCCTCTTCTTGGTCTTCTTCTAAAACCTGCTGTACTTCCCATTCTTTTCTTTCTTATTGGTTTACTTTTTAAACCTTATTATCGAGTCAAATATTTTTTATATATCAATAATCGCTCTAAGCGACAGAATTCTAAGATCAATGCAGGGGGTAATAAAACATTATGTCATGTCTTTATAAAAGTTATTGTTAGGCACGACTTTCAATAAGCTTATATATGGTCGGTGCTTAGGCTAGGCATGGAAGCTTATTGTGTAAAATGTAGAGCTAAGTCAGAAATGTCAAATTCTGAAGAAGTTACTATGAAAAACGGTAGAAGAGCAATGAAAGGTAAATGTTCTTCATGTGGTACAGGTATGTACCGAATTATGGGAAAAGCAGCTTAATAGCTGCTACCTTTTTATTTTTAATAATATTTATAAATTAAACATTAATCTATTTTTTACGCTGAGATCGCATAACCCGGTATTGCGCCGGCCTTGAGAGCCGGTTCCTTATGGAATTGGGGGTTCGAATCCCTCTCTCAGCGTTTTTAATTATAGTTTTTTAATAAATTCGATTAGACGTTTTGAGATCTTTTGTTTTTTTGTATAATCTCCGGTTCCCATTTCATATTTTAGTAGTTTTTGAGCAACACCTCTTTTGGGTCCTCTTTGTTTTACCACTAAAAATAAAGAACATAAAATATACTTAGCAAGAACAGTTGCTGTTCCTTCAGAGTTTAGACGCCTATTTGAAACTTTTATTGGATGACTTTTTAAGATTCTGAATCTAAATTTTTTTCTTCTTCCTCTTAAAATATAAGTAGTATCTTCTGCAAGATAAATTTCCGGATCAAATCCTCCTATTTTATTAAAAGCAGTTTTACTTGAAATAATACAATAACCTGCTGCTGCAGGATATGGAGTGTATTGAAGAATTCTTATACTTCTGTTAATAAATTTGTAGTAAGCTATATTTTTTAGTTTTTTATCATTTCCTTGTGATTTAGTAGTTGCAAGTGAAAGTCTTTTTTTCTTGAATTCAAAAAGTGTATCTCGTATAAAGTCTTTAACTGGATAAACATCTGCATCAAAAAAGTAAATATATTTTCCTCGAGCGTTTTTAGCACCCTGGTTTCTTCCTTCTGATACTCCTTTTTTTGAAGTTGTTAAAAAAGATAAATTTATTTTTTTCTTTTTGAATTTTGGAATAAATTCTTCTACAACTTTTTTTGTATTGTCTTCCGAATTTCCATCAGAAACAATTATTTCAAAGTCTTCAAAAGATTGTCTAAGAAGATGATTTAATGTTATTTTTATTTGCTTTTCTTCATTCTTAGTTGGTATTACAACCGAAACTTCAGTCATAATATGTTTAAAGAAGAACATATAAATATCTTGTCCAGACTATAGATTTATGAAATTGGGAGTACTTTATTCAGGTGGTAAAGATAGTACATATGCTTTAGATTTGGCAGATAGAGATGAAAATAAAGTTGTTTGTTTAATCTCAATAAAATCTGAAAATAAAGATAGTTATATGTTTCATACTCCGAATATTGATATTACAAGTTTACAATCTGAAAGTTTAGATATTCCTTTAATTAAAAAAATAACAAAAGGAGAAAAAGAAACTGAACTAAAAGATTTAGAAAATGCAATTAAAGAAGCAAAGAAAAAATATGGAATTGAAGGAATAGTTACTGGCGCTGTTGAATCAGTTTATCAGGGAACAAGAATACAGAAAATTTGTGATAAGCTTAAACTTTGGTGTTTTAACCCGTTATGGCAATTTAATCAAATTGATTTACTTAATGAATTAATTAAAAATAAATATGAAATTATAATTAGCAGTATAGCAGCATATCCATTAGATGAAACTTGGTTAGGTAAAAAAATAGATAAAAAAACTATTTCAGAATTAAAAAATTTACAAGAAAAATATGGAATTAATCCGGCCGGAGAAGGCGGAGAATTTGAAAGTTTAGTTATAAATTGTCCAAGATTTAATAAGAAAATTAATATTAAAAAATCAGAAATAGAATACAAAAATAACGCAGGAAGATACAATATTTTGGAGGCTAATTTAAAATGAAAATTTTAGTTATTAGCACTTGTAAAAATAAATTAAGCGAATATGAATTTATTAGACCTTTTTTGAAATATAAACCGAGAATTGAAAATTATAAAGAAATTAAAAGCATTAAATGGGCAGATAAAATAATAATTACTGGAACAGCAATACAAGATAATGATTACATAAACAATTTAGAATTTTTTGAATGGATAAATGAAATAAAAAAACCAATAATTGGAATTTGCTCGGGAGCTCAAATTATTGGATTAGTAAATGGTGGTAAAAAAATAAATAATAAGGAAATTGGTATGGTTAAAACTGATGGAAAAATTTTTGGAAAGAAATTAACGGAAGTTTATTCTATTCATCAAAATGGAATTAGAAATATTAAAGATTTTGATATAATCGTAAAATCCGAAACATCTGATCAAATAATTAAACATAAAGAAAAAGATATATATGGAATTTATTTTCATCCAGAAGTTAGAAACATGTGGATTATTGATAAATTTATAGAAGCTTAAATTTAGATATTATTTTATCTAATTCAGTTTCAAGTTCAGGTCCTATTGCTAATGCAGTTTTACTTCCCGGGGGAACTTGTGTTTTTCCTGCATCAGTTATCATTGCTGTATTGAATTTTTTTGATTTAGCTAATTTGAAAAGTGAAAGAATTTCTTCGGTTGAATCTGCTTTTAGAACAATTTTTGGTTGGCCCGATTTTTTCCATTCCTTAAAAGATTTTTTATTTAATACATTGAGACTTGCATCAAGAGAGGCGTGAGCAGACTGAGCTGCAATTTTACCTTTACTCATTTTGAGAGAGTTATTTATTACGATAACTTGCTTATATTCGCCCATATTAATATATTAAGTTCAAGTATATAAATTTTCAAAAGTATTATATTTAAAATTTGTAATCTATTATATGCCTATTATAAGGGAAAATGTCAATAAATTTAATCCTCTTACAGGGATTGCTGAACTAATTAAATCAATAGAACTTTACTTAAGTAATAGACCTATTCTTGTTTCAGCAATATTACTTACATTTTTCTTAAATTATAAAGAATTTTTAATAACACCTTTACAAGACTTATTTTTTAGTTTCATTATAATATTTTCATTCATTTATTTGCTAAAGCATTTGTTTACAAAAACTCTAGAAAAATATGCAATTGAAATAAATCAAGGTTATAATTCTAAAAATGTAATTTTAGGTATAATAATGGCTATATTCACAAATGGAGCTTTTATTTTTTCAGATATTTTAAACTACAAAATTAAATTCAAAACCAAAGAATTACCATTTTTAGATAAAAATTTCTTTGATAAAAAAATAAGAGTTGGGATGAATCAAGAAGCAAATATTAGATTAATTATAGTTTATTCATTTATTTTTATAACTTCAATTCTTTATTCATTAAATAATATTTATGATTCCGGAATTATTGAACTACTTTATAGATTATCATTTTTTAGTTTAATAAATTCTGTAATTCCATATAGTATTATTAATTCATTATTAACTTTCCAAGGTACTATAAGTGCAAGAGCATTTATCGGATCTTTAAGCAATTACGAAATATATTATACAGAAACTGGAGCAACAAGAATATTTTTAGGAGCAAGAAGAAGATATATTTTTACATTAATTTTTGTATTAATTTATTGTTTATTATTAAGTTTTAATTTAGGATTGTCAAATGTATATATTGCATCAACTTTGATAGCAATAACAATCTTTTCGTATTATTTAACAAAAATAGAATTTGATACAATTAAAGATTCAGTTATTAAATAATAATTTATAATTTGAATATATTTGTTTAACAATAGTATTTGAATCTGTGTTTTTTATTTCGGCTATTTTATCTATTGTATTTTGAATATTGGAGGAGTTATTTATTTTACCATCTATACTTAGAAATGGCGAATCAGTTTCAGTTAATATTCTTTTTAGATCTGCTTTTTTTACTATTTTTTTGAAACCTTTTGATTTTAACAAAATAACTGGTATGGAAAAATAATAATCATATTCTATTGCTTTATCAATTAGTTCAGAATTTCCAGAAAAACAATGAAGAATTACTGGAACTTTTGCTGATCTCATAATCTCTAAAACATCTGATTCTGCTTTTCTTGAATGAACTATTAATGGTTTTTTTATTTTATTTGCAAGATCAATTATTTTTTGTAAAACTTCTTTTTGTCTTTTCTTTTTTGAATCTATTTTAGTCCAATGATAATCTAAACCAACTTCTCCTATTGCAACAATATTGTCTTTATTTGATTTTATTTGTTTAAGAACTTTTGTTAGATGTTCGTCGGATATTGTTCCAGCTTCAGTAGGATATAGTCCAAATGCTGCATCAATTAAATTATATTTTTTTGATAAACTTAATACATTGATATTATCTTCAAAAGATAGTCCGTTTGATATAATTTTTTTAACACCTTTATCTTTCATTAATTTGATTACTTGATCTATGTTTTCTTTGTAATCTTCATAGGTAAAATGTGCATGTACATCCGTTATCATTTTTTAAGAATTGATTTAAGTTCTTTAATATCTTTTGATTTGTTTATTTTTTGAGTTAAATGCTTATATTCAGAATATTTTATGAAATAATTTATATGTTCTTTAGCGACTTTGAATTTTACAGGATATTTTTCAATTAATTTTAGATATTCTTTTGAAAGTTTTATTTTATCAGTAAGTTTGTATTTTCCTTTTTTATCAAAATTAATACATTGTTGGAAAATAGTTGGATCTCTTGCGGCGGCTCTTGCTAACATTATGTAATCACAATTTGAAAAATTTGAAACATAACTTGCATCTTCTGGAGTAAATATTTCTCCGTTTGCAATAACGGGGATTTTTAGTTTGTCTTTTAGATCTCTGATATGTTCCCAGAAAATTGCCCCGCTTCTTTTTTTCTCAGCAGTACGTGGATGAATTGTAACTGCGCTACATCCTACATCTTGAGCAATTTTTGCTATTTTTTCATAGTTAATATTATTTGATGTAAATCCTGATCTTATTTTAGCAAATACTGGTTTATTTGTTGAATCAACAAGTTTTGATAAAACTTTTTTGACAAGTTTAGGATCTTCCATTAATATTGCTCCAACTTTTTGTCTTTGTGCTTTATTTACGGGACAGCCCAAATTATAATCATATACGTCTACTTTTTTATCAATAAAGTCTACTGCAGATTTAATTTCTTCTAAATTTGTTCCAGCAAGCTGTATTCCTACTGACTTTTCTCTTCTACGATCAATGTTTACTTTATCAATTCCTCTTGCTAAACTTGCAACATACGTCATTTCAGTAAAAGTTAATCCTGCGCCATATTTTCTACACATTATTCTGAAGGCAGTATCTGAAACTCCCACCATTGGTGCTGCAAAATATTTCGAACCAAATTTCATATATATCTAACTATTAATTAAATAAAAATTTATTTCTGTAATATGACAAATCTTCTTGTTAATCCGCCATGTACATACCAATTAAATTGTCCTAATTTTTTATATTTTGGATAAATTAGACGATTAATAGATAATTTACTTGGAATTATAATTACCATTCTACTTCCTTTCTTTAATAGCGGATATGAGTTTTCCATAAACTGTTTGAATAATTGACGAATATTTGAATTAGAAGTTGTTGAACTTTGTCCATAGGGAGGGTCGCAAACTATGGCATCAACTGAATTATTTTTGAATAACTCATTTATTTTTAATGCATCATATTTTTTTAGAAGTTTGGGTTTAATTTTATAATGATTTAGATTTATTTTAGCTCTCTCAATCATTCTGCTATCATAATCTATTCCGGAAACTTCTTTTCCTAAAACTGCACCCTCTATTAAAATTGAAGCAGAACCGCAAAAAGGATCTAGTATTGATTTTGAATTTGCTAAATTACAAATTAATCTGGCCATTTTTGGTTTTAATACTGTTGGATGAAAAGCAGGTTTATCTTTTGGAAATCTTCCTTTGTACGGGGAAGTATCATTTTTCCAATCAGAACCATCTTCAAAATAGATTTTTTTAACAAGAGCAGAATTTTCTAGTTTAGAAATTGCATAATTTTTAGATATATTATTTATAAATAAATATTTTCCGCGTTTTTTTGTTTTTTTGTTTAACAAAGTTTCAACTTCGAATCTAGATAGATCTTGGTTTTCAGAAGAAAGCTTGATTTTTATCATTATTTCTTTGTTTTTCTTGTTCTTTTAACTGTTTTTCTTTTACCCTTAAGAATTCTTCTTTCAAGAACTATTAATTGTCTTAGACCAAAAACTATACCTAGTAATAATCCTAAAACTGCACCCCAAAGAATAAATTCAGTAGTACTTAAAGCCATATAAGATATATCTGTTTTTATTTATAAATATAATTAAAAATATGGTTGATTTTCAGGAGATTGTTGAATCTTTGGAGCTCTATAAACTTTAGCAATACCCGGA
>JAYPKL010000007.1:0-13269 GCA_038128845.1 Candidatus Woesearchaeota archaeon
AATTAATTCAGATAATTCTATATAGTTAACTTTTTCAGATATTAATTTTGACAATATTTTTCTTCTTTCTTCAAATCTAACATCTAATTTACTACCATTTTCATAAATTAAATCAAATATTCTTAGAGAAATAGGTATTTCTTTAATTATTTGATCTATATCATATTTTCTCTTTATTCTTCTTGAAACTTTTTGGAAAGGTAACCAAGTATTTTTAGAACGATTTATACCAATTGCCTCACAATCAATAATAAAATTTTTTGAATTAACATTTGACTTAATTATCTCGATTATATCCGGAAATTGTTTAGAAACATCATCTAAATTTCTTGTAAATAATTTAATTTCATTATTTTTTCTATGTATTTGAAGTCTAAATCCGTCATATTTATACTCTGCAGAAATTTTATCACCAAGCTTATCAAATGCTGAACTTATATTTTCTGCTTTTTGGAATAACATAACTTTTAGAGGTTTTCCCGGACTCATTTCAATATTTTTATCAAAGTTTTTACCATATTTTTTACATAAAAATCCAATTTTTGCAATGTCAGGAAATATATCATAACTTGATTGTATTTTTGATTTTTCTACAGAAAAAGAATTTGCGATTGCATCTCTTATTACTCCAAAACCGGCTCCCGTTCTCATATCTTCTATACATAAACGCGTTATATATTTTACAGAATTTTTTTCAGATTTACTATATAATTTAGTTAACAATTCTAATTTTCTTTCAGTAGAACCTTTTCCTTCTAAATTAGAAATTATTTTTAGCGTTTCAATTAATTCTTTTAGAGATAAATTTTCAGAAAATAAGATATTTTGCTTTCTTGATCCAATTAATTTTTCAGATAATTCTCCGATATCGCCAATATTTGCCCATTCTTTCTCTATATGTTCAGAGCTATGTCCAGTAACATTTGAAAGAGTTTTTATTATTAATTTATTCGAAATTCCTAGGTTAAGTTTCTCATATTCTGGTGCAAATTTTCCTTGAAGAATATAAATTAAATACTCAATATCTTTTTCAGGTACGTCATTTAACAATTCTGATATAATACTAGTTTTATCCAATCTTCCGGATGTTAAGCTAATTTTATCAAGATAATCAGATAACAATTTTAGTTTCATATAAATCTATTAAAATTTAATTTAAAATATTAGTTATTTTTATTAATAGAGTTTACAATTATAAATATGGATACTTTAGAAAATATATTCAGTATTAAGCAAGAGTATAATTATAAAAATAAACCCATATCTTATGAAATTTTATTTGGCATATTAGAGTCTGGTTTTGCCGCTCACGAAGTTGAAAATATAGCATCAACAAGAGTTATTTTTATTGAAACTCGTGAAACTATCGATAAAATTGCTGAAATATCAAATCAACAAAATTGGATTAGAGATGTCCCAGTGTTATTGGTGATGTGCTCCGATACTAAATTACATGACAAAATTCATACAAAAAAAGATTCAGAATTATTTGCAATTCAGAATTGCTCGATGGTTACTCAAAATATTTTATTATCTGCATCTGAGTTCAATCTCAAAGGAGCTATTATAAATAATTTTGAGAAAAATAAATTGAGAAAATTATTAGACATACCGGATGAGATTCACGTTAATAATATAATTGCGTTAGGGTATCCTAAATTCAATACTTCTCCGGGAGTAAGAAAAAGAATTATAAAAAATATTTTTTATGAAAAATACAAATCAAAGGCTCGATCAGATAAAATTTTTCCATTATATGAGAATAAAAAATTAAATAAATTATTTGAAAATTTTGAAAAAAACTCAGATAAATTTCTAAATAAATTAATTCAAAAATTCAGATAAAGAATTATATGATTTATGATATATAATCTTATAAAGTAATGTTTTATTTTTGAAACAAGTCAGAAGACTCAGGAAATAAAAATGGATTTTTTAGTACAAAACGCGTTAAGTAACATGGAAGACTCAACAGGTTCAACAGTTGAATCTACAGTAGGACAAGCAAATATAAAAGTTATCGGCTGTGGTGGAGCCGGGAATAATATGGCCGATTGGTTATTCAAAAAAGGTGTAAAGGGAGCTGAAATAATTGCAGTTAATACAGATAAAATGCACTTAGATCACAGAGAGGCCGATAAAAAAATCTTAGTTGGAAGAGATACAACAAGAGGTTTAGGAGCAGGAGGAATTCCTGAAGTTGGAGCTCAATCCGCAAGAGAACAAATTCACGAATTAAAATCATCATTACAAGGATCAGATATGGTTTTTGTATGTGCAGGTATGGGTGGAGGAACTGGTACCGGAGTTGCACCAGTTGTTGCTCAAGTTGCAAAAGAAACTAACTCAATTGTTATCGGAGTAGTAACAATGCCATTTTCAATAGAAAAAGCAAGAATCGACAAAGCCGAATGGGGACTTAAACAATTAAGAGAAGTATGTAATACAGTTATAGTAATTGATAATAATAGATTATCCTCTATTGCAGGAAATTTACCTATACAACAAGCATTTGCAGTTGCTAATGAATTAATTTCAACAATGATTAAAAGTATTGTTGAAATAATTTCTGTACCTTCTTTAATTAATCTTGATTATGCTGACGTAAGAGCAATTATGTCTGCAGGCGGAGTTTCAGTCACAGGTATCGGAGAATCTGATTCAGATAAAAGAGTAGAAGAAGCAACTAAAAGAGCATTATCAAACCCATTGCTAGAAGTTAGCTATGAGGGAGCATCAGGTGCGTTAATTCATATTACAGGTGGACCAGATCTTACATTAGATGAAGCAGAAAGAGTGGGAGAATTAATTACTGCTGGTCTTGATGCAGAAGCAAATGTTATTTGGGGTGCAAGAATTGATGACGAAATGAGAGGAAAACTTAGAGTTATGACAATAATAACTGGAGTTAGATCTCCATATGTTCTTGGACAAAATAGACTAAATCGAACTCCCGTTAATACCGTTAGAGTAGATAACGAGCTAGGTTTAGATATGTTAAGTTAATTTGAGGTTTTTACCTCAAATTTTTTATATTAACATAATTCAATAATAATATGGAATATGGTTCTAAAGTAAAAGTTAGTTATGAATCTAACGAATTCTATGGAACATTAGTTGAATCTTCTGATAAAAAAATAATTTTACTTAAATTAGAATCTGGATACAATATAGGTTTACCCAAAAATAAGGTAAAAATATCTACTATATCTAAGCCCAATTATGTTATAAAAAAATCAATAGAAAAAAAAATAAATTCTTCATTACCCAATATTACAATAATATCAACAGGCGGTACAATTGCATCTGAAGTAGACTATAAAACTGGTGCCGTTACGCCCGTAACAAAAACCAGTAAATTATTAGAAAAATTACCCGAAATAAAAAATATTGCAAACATAAATACAATTGAAATATTATCAAAGTTTAGCGAAGATTTATCGGTAGAGGATTGGACTAATATCTCAAATTCAGTTTACAAAGAATTATCAAAAGATAATGTCAGAGGAGTTGTAGTAACTCACGGTACGGACACTCTCCATTATTCTTCAGCCGCATTATCCTTCGCATTACAAAATCTAGGTAAACCTGTTGTTTTTGTTGGCGGACAAAGATCTTCAGATAGAGGAAGTTTTGATGGAGGACTTAATTTAATTTGTGGATTACATGTAGCAAAATCCGATATTGCAGAAGTTTTAACTGTAATGCATGGATCATCTGACGATAATTTTTGTTTAGTTAATAGAGGTAATAAAGTAAAAAAAATGCATACAACTAGAAGAGATTCATTTCGCCCAATAAATACCGTACCTATTGCTAAAGTCTATAAAGATGGAAAAATAGAAATTCATTCAGAATATAATCTTCGACATTCAAATAAACCAAAGCTCATGCAAAAATTTGATGAAAAAGTAGCACTGATAAAATATTATCCCGGAATGGATTTAAAATTATTTGATTTTTTTAATAAAAATAATTACAAAGGAATAATAATTGAAGGAACGGGATTGGGTCACATTCATTCAAAATTTCTAAATAAAATATCTGAATTAATTAAATCAGGTATTTTTATTGGAATGACGTCTCAAGCCAACTACGGATCCGTAAATCCTTATGTATATGCTTCTGGTAGAAATTTGTTTAATCATGGCGTAACTTATTTAGAAGATATGTTACCTGAAACTGCTTATGTAAAACTCTCTTGGGTAATTGCGAATTTTGATTCTAGCGAAATAAAACAAAAAATGAAGGAAAATATTTCAAGAGAATATTCCGAGGCATCACATCCAAATGATTTTCTTTACTAATTTGTAAGTATTATAAATATTAATTACAAGAAATAATATGGACTATTCTTCCGTGGGATTGAAATGTGGTTTAGAAATTCATCAACAACTAAGTGGAAGAAAATTATTTTCAAATAAATTTTCAAAATTAACAAAAGAAAATCCCGATTCGATTATAAAAAGAAATTTAAGATCTTCATCAAATGAGAGAGGAATATCTGATTCTGCAGCGTTATATGAAACAAAAAAGAATTTAGATTATTATTATGAAATTCATAACAATAATACTTCTTTAATTGAGTTAGATGAAGAACCACCTAAATTAATTTCAGAATCCGCATTATCGACAGCGATTGCAGTATCAAAATTATTAAATTGTACAATAATTCCAAATATTCAAATAATGAGAAAAACTGTTGTAGATGGATCAAATACAAGCGGTTTTCAGAGAACGGGTGTAGTGGGAGTAAACGGATATATTAAAACTTCAAAAGGAAATGTTTCAATAAATTCAGTGATAATTGAAGAAGATTCTGCAAGAAGAATTTCAGAAACTAAAGATTCTGTAACTTATAGATTAGATCGTCTAGGCATCCCTTTAATTGAAATTACGACTGGACCGGATATGAAAAGTCCAGATCATGTAATGGAAGTTGCTAAAAAAATAGGAATGATACTAAGATCAACAAACAGTATACTTAGAGGTATTGGAACAATTAGACAAGATGTAAATATTTCTATAAATAAATCTTCAAGAGTTGAGCTAAAAGGAGTTCAAGACATAAATTCAATTCATTCTATAATTGATAATGAAATTAAGCGTCAAAAAACTGAACTAGAAATGAATAGAAAAGAAGTTTCACATGTTCGTAATATTAAACCCGATTTAACTTCAAAGTATTTGAGACCGATGCCCGGATCTGCAAGAATGTATCCTGAAACAGACTTACCTATTATAAAATTGTCAAAAAAGTTTATCGATTCAATAGAATTACCCGAATTAATTGAAGATAAAATAAATAGATACAGAACTTTAGGTTTAAACAAAGAAATATCAAATAAACTCGCAAATTCAAATAAATCTTTTTTATTTGATATTATTAATTTTGAAGAAGATCCTACTTTCTTAGCTAGAACTTTATTAGATACAACTAAAGAAGTTAGAAGAAAGCTAAAAATTGAAAATTTTAAATTTCCGGATAGAGTATTAATTGAATTATTTGGATTATTATCGGAAAATAAAATAACTAAAAATAGTATTTCAGAAATTCTTGAAAGATTTTGTAGAGGCGAGATAATATCTGAAATTTATCAAGATTATAAACCAATTTCTGATTCAGAATTAAAAAAAATAATTTCAAATGTATATAAATCAAAAAAAGATTTGAATTTTGGAGCTATAATGGGTTTAGTTATGAAGGAAACATCTGGAAAAGCAGATGGCGCGAAAGTTGCAATATTTTTAAAAGAAATTTTAAAATAAAAACTGCATAGCCAAAAACTATATAAAAGTATCATATTATAAACTAAAATGGCTAAGGACTTAACAAGTCAAATTCTTGAAGGAATGAAACATTCTGATTTAATCAGAAATATTGGTGTAGCTGCACATATTGATCACGGTAAAACAACTTTTTCAGACAATTTGTTGGCTGGTGCAGGTATGATTTCTCAAGATTTAGCAGGTAAACAAAGAGCATTAGATTTTGATGAAGAAGAAGCTCAAAGAGGAATTACAATTTATAGTGCAAATGTTTCTATGATGCACAGAGTTCAAAATAAGGATTATTTAATAAATTTAATTGATACTCCAGGTCACGTTGATTTTGGTGGCGAAGTTACAAGAGCAATGAGAGCAGTAGACGGAGTTATTGTTTTAGCATGTGCAGTTGAAGGTACTATGCCTCAAACTGAAACAGTTCTAAGACAAGCATTAAAAGAACGTGTAAAACCAATTTTATTTATTAATAAAGTAGATCGATTAATCAAAGAATTACAATTAACACCTCAACAAATGCAAGAAAGATTTGTTAAAATTATTCAAAATGTTAACAAATTAATTCGAACATATGCTCCAGAAGAATATAAAGAAAAATGGCAAGTTTCCGTACAAGATGGAAGCGTTTGTTTTGGATCAGCATATCAAAACTGGGCTTTATCTGTAGGTATGATGAAGTCTAAAAATCTTGGATTTAAAGATGTTTATGAATACTACGAAAAAGATGATCCAATTGGATTAAGAAAAGCAATGCCTCTTCACGAAGCAGTTTTAGACACAGTAGTAACTCATTTACCAAGTCCAAAAGCATCTCAAATTTATAGAATCCCTAAACTTTGGCAAGGAGATAAAGAATCGCCGGCAGGAAAATCATTATTAGAATCAAATAGCAATGGACCTTTAGTTTTTGTTGTTACAAAAGTTATAATTGATCCTCAAGCAGGTGAAATTGCTTATGGAAGAGTTTTCTCAGGTACTTTGAAAAAAGGTATGGAAGTAAACTTAATTAATGCAAATACTTCTTCAAGAACTCAACAAATTGTTTTAGCTAAAGGAGGATCCAGATTAGTTGTTGATTCTGTTCCAGCAGGAAATATTGCAGGTATTGTAGGTATGAAAGCAGCTCAAGCTGGAGAAACAATCACTACAGATTCATCTATCGATGGTTTTGAAGCAATCTCTCACTTATTTGAACCAGTTGTATCCAAAGCTATTGAAGCAAAAAATCCTAAAGATTTACCAAAACTTATTGATGTTTTAAGAAATTTAGAAAAAGAAGATCCGACTCTGAAAGTAACAATTAATCAAGAAACTGGCGAAAATATTATTGCAGGCTTAGGAGAATTACATTTAGAAATCAAAGAACACTTGATTACTCGAGATAAAGGAATAGATATTGTAACCTCTGATCCAATTGTTGTATATAGAGAATCTGTAGACAAAACTTCGCCTACATTAATGGGTAAATCTCCAAATAAACATAATCACTTATTTGTTACAGTTGAACCTATGGAAGATCAACTATTTGAAGCAATAAATTCTGGAGAAATTCCAGAAGGTCAAATTAAAAAGAAGAATCAAAAAGAAATTGTTGAAGAGCTTGTAAAACACGGAATGAATAGAGATGATGCAAAGAAAGTAAGAGAAGTTTTCAACGGATGTATATTTATGGACTCTACAAGAGGTATTGTTTATATTAATGAAATTATCCAATTGGTATTAGAATCATTTAGAGAAGCAGCAAAAGGAGGACCTTTATCAAAAGAACCTTGTGGTAAATTAATTGTTAAATTACAAGATGCTAAACTTCACGAAGATAGTATCCACAGAGGTCCGGCACAAATTATACCGGCTATGAGAAATGCTATATATAATGCTATGTTAACTGCAGGAACCGTATTATACGAACCAATTCAAACTATGAGGATAGATTCTCCTATTGATTATCTTGGAAATATATCTAAGCTTGTTCAAAGTATAAGAGGTCAACTTGTAGATACTGAACAAGATCAAGGTGCATTAAATATAACAGCAAAAGTTCCAGTAGCAGAAAGCTTCGGATTCACTTCTTCATTAAGAGCAAGCACAGGCGGAAGAGGTTCATGGTTCTTAATTGAACAAAACTTCGAAAAATTACCTTTTGAATTACAAAAGAATGTTGCTTTAAGAATTAGACAAAGAAAGGGTATGAAAGAAGAAGAACCGACACCAGATTTAGATTAAATTCTTATCACCAAAATATTTATAAAGCTCATTTATTAATCAAAATTAGCATATAATGCTTATATTAGAGGATAAAAATGGCAGAAAAACCACACATTAATTTAGTAGTAATTGGTCACGTAGACCACGGTAAATCTACAACAGTCGGTAGAATCATGTTTGATTCTGGAGCAATCGACGAACAAACGATGAAGAAGCTTAAAGAGAAAGCTGCAGAATTAGGAAAAGCAGGTTTCGAATTTGCTTATGTAATGGATACAGTTAAAGAAGAAAGAGAACGTGGAGTTACTATCGATCTTACTTATAAAAAGTTTGACACAGATAAATACAACTTTACAATTATCGATGCACCTGGACACAAGGATTTTATTAAAAATATGATCACAGGTACATCTCAAGCTGATGCAGCAGTATTAGTTGTAGCAGCAAACGATTCTGTTAACGAACAAACTAAAGAACACGCTTTCTTAGCTAAAACTTTAGGAGTAGGACAATTAATTGTAGCTGTTAATAAAATGGATATCGTAAACTATGATCAAGCTAAATTTGATACAGTAACAAGCGATGTTAAAAAATTATTAACCGGTTACGGATGGGACGTAAGTAAAGTTCCAATTGTACCAATTGCATCTCTTCCAGGAGATAACATTCTGAAAAAATCAGATAATATGTCTTGGTATTCAGGAGAGCCGCTATTAAGTTCATTAAACAACTTAAATGCACCAGAATTACCAACAAACTTACCATTAAGAATGCCTGTACAAGACGTTTATACAATTACTGGTATCGGTACAGTTCCTGTAGGTAGAATTGAAACTGGAGTAATGAAACTTGGTTCTAAAATGGTAGTAATGCCTGCTAGAAAAGAAGGTGAATTAAAAACTATCGAAATGCATCACGAACAAATGCAACAAGCACAACCAGGTGACAATGTTGGAATCTCAATTAGAGGTTTAGGTAAAAACGATATGAAAAGAGGAGATATGCTAGGTGAAGCATCAAATCCTCCGACTGTTGCGAAAGAATTCGTAGCTCAAATTATGATAATGAATCATCCATCTGTTTTAACTGTTGGATATTCTCCTGTATTCCACATAAATACAGCACAAGTATCATGTAGAGTTACAGAAATCGTAAGAAAGATCGATCCAAGAACTGGTGAAACTATGGAAAAGAATCCAGATATGTTAAGAAACGGAGATTTCGCTGAAATCAGATGTGTACCTAACAAGCCAACTTGTATCGAAAAAGCATCCGACTTCCCACAATTATCTAGAATTGCTATTCGAGATATGGGTAGAACAGTTGCAGCTGGTAAATGTATCGACGTTACATCAGCATAATATCGTAAAGGGGTTTACCCCCTTTCGATTTTTTTAATCCAAAACCTTTTAAAATAATACTAAATCATGAATAAAATGCCAACAGCAAGAATAAAATTATACGGAACAAACTTAGAAAAGTTAAACACAGTTATAGAACAAATCAAAAATATATCAAAAACAACAAAAACTAAGTTAGCTGGTCCAATCTCATTACCTACAAAGAACTTAGTGGTTCCTGTAAGAAAATCTCCACAAGGAGAAGGTAAAGCTTCTTGGGAAAGATATGAAATGAGAGTACACAAAAGATTAATTGATTTATCTGCTGATGAAAGAGCATTACATTTATTATTGAGAGTACCAATTCCTCACGATATTAATTTAGAAATTCAATTAATTGAATAAATTTTATGAAAGATACATACGAAGATTTAAAGACGCTGAAAGAATTATACGATAATTATATTCCAATAGACAATAATAATTTTAGATTAGATTCGTTAGATAAAATATATAAATATTCAAAAGAAGGACAAGTAATACCTGAAATCAAAGTAAATGATAGATTTAGATTTCATAATTTAATTTTCGATTTAGATGATACATTATATAAAAAAACTGAACAATTAGGAGACGATTATAGTATTGAAGATGTTGATAAAATAACCATTCCTCAAGAAGAATTTGATTATTTAAAAGAACTTTCTGAAAAAAATAATATGTATATTGTTTCAATGGGTGATGAAGTTCTTCAAAGAAGAAAAATAGAAGTTTTAGGATTGGAAGATATATTTGTCAAAGAAAATATTCATATTGTTTCTAAACAGGAAGATAAAAAAGAAAAATTTGAAGAAATAATTAACGAAACTAAAGGAATTAAAACATACGTTATCGGAGACCGAATAGATTCAGAAATTCATTACGGTAATGAGTTAGGATTAGATACCATAAGAATTCTAAGAGGTAAATACTCAAATATGATTCCAGAATACGAATCTCAAAAACCAACTTATGAGATTTTTGATTTAATAAATTTAGAAACAATTTTGTATAATAATAAATTCTTTGACAGAGAAGATTTAGTATAATTGAAAGGTTTTTTTAATTTATCAATAATAAAAATAATAAGGTCTGGTGGTCTAGCTCGGTTATGACGTCCCGCTGACTTCGGGAAGATCCCAAGTTCAAATCTTGGCCAGACCATTAATTAATTATAAAGGTTATATCTTTACAATTTAATTCACTATTCGAATAAATTGAATTTATACAATCTATAAATTCTTCAGATAATTCATTACATAAATTTCCGCCAACACCAGGATGCATTATACTATTTTTATTTTCAATATGTCCAAAGTTTAGACTATGTAATATTTCATGTATTTCGGTACTTGGATATTTAATACATCTTTTTGCTTCAGTTTGTTTATAGAAATTCATTGTCCCATTAATAATTTCTTTAGTTTGATTATTATAATAAGACGGAGAACCTTCACCTAATATATAATTTCCTTCATCATTTATATTATTATAATCAAAACAATTAACATGTATTTTAATATCATTTTCACTTTCTTTAAAATTTAATATTGTTGAATCACTTAATTCATCAAATGCCTTTTCAAGATTTGTTTTTTGAACCCAATTACATTCTGAATCATATTTATAGTTAATATTTGCAGAATTATATCTAAATTGATTGTATTTTTCAATTTTAAAATCATCTTCACTTATTATAATGGGAATTTCATTAAAATTAGAAGTATTATCGTCAATAAAAACAGTATAACTTAAACTAAGATTATCTCTTGATATGTATGCATAAGCATCACCTTTAGATTTTAACAAATTATCTGAAACATCAAAATAATATATATAAGAATTATTTATTATAACTTCACCATTTTTTATTTCGAGTGTTATATCTTTAAATTTAATTTCTCCATCATATGGCAATCCTTGTTCATCTGAAAAAGTAAATTTTGTTGAATCAGTTATATCTATTTCAAATTCTGAAAAATAAATTACTATGAATGGAATTAATAAAAAAATAATTAGTCCTAATGATACTTTTTTACTCATAATTATATAATCTTTTTTTCTTTTTATTTATTGCTAAGTTTTTTAAATATGATAACTATGATTTTATATGGGCGGTTAGCTCAGCCCGGTCAGAGCGCTTCGCTGGCAGCGGAGAGGCCCCGAGTTCGAATCTCGGCCCGTCCATTTAGTTAAATTTATAAACACTTTAATATAATCCAAAATATGGTAGAATTTGTAGACTTCAATGGAGTATATCAAAACATAGATAGATCAAATTTTCCAATATTAGTTAAATATTTGGAAAGACAATTAGATGTAGACTACATTAATGAATCTTTAGAAGTACAAACATCAATAATAAATCCATTAAAAGTATTATACACATTAGAATCAAATATTGAAAATTTAAATAGTAAGATTGAGATAAATGAAAATTCTGTTTTTTTATTAAATAAAGAAGATGAATTGGATCTAGTTTCTAAATTAAACGAATATTTTGGATTAGATAATTATCGAGCTTTTATAATTGATTAATTTTTTCAATAGTATAAACAAATTTTCTACACTTTGGTATAAGATTTTGTATTATTAAATTTATTAGTGCAGTTTTTTCATCAATTTCAATTAATTTTTTTTTGTAATCTGCATTAATCATATCTTTTATTTCATTTATTTTTTTAAATTCGGCAATATATGATTTTCCAACAGGATTACCAAAAATTAAATTAAATTCTTCTTTTAATTCTGAATAGTTTTCATGTTCATTTAATTTATTTAAAAGTTCTTCAATCTTTTTAATTAAATTTTCTATATGATACTTTAATCTTCCATATTTTTTTTGGTAAATAAATTTAAATGCTCTGGCTTTAGGTAATATTCCATAATCTATGTTTACTATTCTTTGGTGCAACTCGAGCTTAGTATCTCCTTCTTTTAAACTACCAATCATATTCTTTAATAATTCTATTCTAGGAAAAGTATATATTCCATTCTTTGTTTCAGGTTTACCCAATAATTTTTCAAATTTACTATTTATATCTGCCCTTCTAATTGAATAACTCGGATGAGTTATATCTAATTTTTTTAAATTATTCAGAAGTATTTCTAATTCATCATCAATTTTTCTAATTTCTTCATTTAAATAATTACCATCTGCCATATGATTATAAATTTTTAAATATTATAAATCTAGCTCCATTTTATTTTTCTATAAAGATCATAGTATTTAGGTATCATTCTTATTTTATCTTCTTTAATAATATCATTTTGCATTAAATTAGAATATAGATATACAAATTTTTCTGGGTGACTAACAAGTAGACCTATATCATAATTATCAATTCCAAATTCTTCTGCAATATGCATAATTCCAAAAAATAATTTTAGATTATATTTATTATCACCTATATCAAAAAAAGAAAAATCAACTTCTTGTTTGAATGGATACATTTGCCTTTCGCCGCCGTCAGTTGCACCACCATAAACTCTCATTGGATATTCTGAATAATCTTCCAAAAAGTTATCTAAAGTATTTTGTTCATAACTATTAAAATTATATTCAATTTTTTCTAAAAAACTTTCATCAATATGGACTAAGTCTCTCAATTCCCAAGGAAATTGTTGCATATATTAAATATTCATTTTTCTATATAAGCATCACTTTACTTCAAACATTAATTTTATAAATTAAAGATTAGAAGCAAAAATGGCGAAGTAGCTCAGCCTGGTAGAGCGTCCGTTTCATGAGCGGAAAGTCGTGGGTTCAAATCCCATCTTCGCCATAACTTTTTTAAAGCAAATAATTAAGTTTAATTATGTTATTAAATAAAAGAGATAAATATAAATTCAAAAAGTTATTTGAATTTGTAATTTTAAGAAATAAATTACTTGTTCTAGG
>JAYPKL010000007.1:13279-15543 GCA_038128845.1 Candidatus Woesearchaeota archaeon
ATTTTAGATTTTTTTTTCAATAATTACTCAAGTAACAGCTGTTTCAGTAGATTTAATTATAGCCAAAGTACTAGAATATTTTGCAAATTATTCTCTAACAAGCGATTTATCTTTATTTAAAGAAAGTATTACCAATATATTACTTATATTAATTATAGTTATAATTTCAAGTGCAGTATCTTATTGGGCCGAACCAATCATGATAGCAAAAATCATAGGTAATACCGAACCATACATTAAAAAAAAATTATTAAAGAGATTACTTTTTTTAGATACAAAAGATATTCTTAATAAAAAAACAGGAGCTTTAGTTAATAAATTAAATAGAACATCTAAGTCTTTAGAAAATTTTCTATATAATTGGAGGTTTAGTTTAGCACCATTCATAGTTGGAATGCCAACAGTTTTGATTTTACTAACAAGTATTAATTATAAATTTTTAATTCTAAATTTATTATATTTATCCATTTCAATACCCGTATCTCTCCGATATCAAAAAATGGGTGCTAAAATGTGGGAAAAAGCTTATCCAAAATACGATAAGTCTACGGGTATACTGAACGATATTTTAGTAAACATTCTACCAGTAAAAATAAATTCCCAAGAAAAATATACAATTAATATGTATTCAAAATCTATTAAATTTATACCTCGATTATGGTTAAAAGTTTCAAAGATTTATTCCAGATGGGGTTCTTCAACTTCCGCCATTAACCTTTCATTTTTAGGATTTACAATATATGTTGGATTTGATTTATTTATTAAAAATTTGATTTCTATTGACCAGTTGGCACTTACATTCCTTTTATTTAATCGAACTGACAGATATATGGGATATTTTGTTCATGCCATCGGTGAAACATACAGAATACTTGCTGAATTTGATGCTGGAATGAAAATTCTAGAAGAAAAAGCCACAATAATTGATGACTTAGATGCCAAAGAAATAAAAGTTAATAAAGGTAAAATTGAGTTTAATGATGTAACTTTTTCTTATGAGAACAAAAAAGTTTTTGATAAATTTAAATTCTTGATTAATCCCGGTGAAACAATAGGAGTAGTTGGAAAATCCGGAGCAGGTAAAACAACGCTTGCAAATTTATTATTTAGACTTTACGATATTGATAAAGGCTACATTTCAATTGATGGACAAAACATAAGACATGTAACTCAGAATTCATTAAGAAATTCTATCTCCCTTGTACCACAAGATACTCTTCTTTTTGATGATACGATATATAATAATATTTTATTTTCAAATCCAAACTCCAATAGAAGAGAAGTATTAAAGGCAATTAAAGAAGCAGAATTATCTGAATTTATTAATTCACTTCCTAATAAAGAAAAAACAATCGTAGGAGAAAGAGGAGTTAAATTATCTGGCGGACAAAGACAAAGAATTTCAATCGCAAGAGCAATACTTGCCAATAAAAAAATAATAGTTTTAGATGAAGCAACTTCGGCATTGGATTCTGAAACAGAATTAAAAATAAGAGATACTCTGGATCGAATAACGAAAGGTAGAACAACAATTACCATTGCTCATAGACTTTCAACCGTAATGAATTCAGATAAGATTGTAGTTTTTGATGAAGGCAAAATTGTTGAAGTGGGAGATCATAACAGTTTACTTAAGAAAAAAGGAAAATACGCAGAACTTTGGAAATATCAGACAAAAGGTTATTTATAATTTACAACTATCACAAATTCCATACATATCTAATTGAAAATGACAAACTTTATTTTTGTAATTTGAAATAAAATCTATCTTACTTGTATTAATGTGCTTTTTAGAGTTACATTTTTCACAAATAAAATGAATATGATTATTTCTGTTTTTTGAATATATCTTTCTACCGTTACAAGTATATGAATGAATTTTTGCTTCATTTTCTAAATCCGATAAAAATCTATAAATTGTAGCAATACCAATTTTTTTGTTTTTTGAAACTTTATTATAAAATTCATCTACATCAAAAAAAGTATTAAAATTATTTAGTTCAGTTATCATTATTTGTTTTTGCTTAGTTAATCTTTTCATCTTATTGATAATAATTATCAATAAGTTTATAAATATATAGTTTACCAATAATAAATGAAAGTTAATAAAAAAGCATCTCAATTAATATTTGCAATTTTAGCATTAATTATTTTATTTGTAGCAGCAACTGCAGACTATAGCTCAATAGAACATTTGCATGACGATGAACATGACGATGAACATGACGATGAACATGACGATGAACATGACGATGAACATGACG
>JAYPKL010000008.1:0-2677 GCA_038128845.1 Candidatus Woesearchaeota archaeon
TTATGAAAGTGCATTAGCCAAGGGTGCAGAAGGTATTATGTTAAAAAATTTAGATGGCGTATATAAACCTGGATCTAGAGTGGGATTTGGATTAAAATTAAAACCTACAATGGAAAATTTGGACTTAGTTATAACTGCTGCAGAATGGGGTACTGGAAAGCGAGCAAATTGGCTAAGTAGTTTTGAACTTTCATGTAAGAAAGGAAATGATTTTTTGAACATAGGAAAGTTAGGAACTGGAATAAAAGAAAAAGAATCTGAAGGAGTAAGTTTTTCTGAACTTACAAAGAAATTAAAAAAAGATATACTGAATGAAGAAGGAAAAAGAGTAGTAGTTAAGCCTAATATTATTATAGAAGTTGCATACGAAGAAATACAAAAATCTGAAAATTATACTTCTGGTTACGCACTAAGATTTCCGAGATTTGTTAGATTAAGAGAAGATCTTTCTTTATCTGATGTTGATGATATAGCAAAGATTGAATCTTTGATAAAATAATTTTTTTTGAAACACATGTTTTATTTATTAAACATATTTATCATTTTTAGAACAATGTTTTGAAACAATGATTTAATATTTGAAATAGTGTTTTTTATTCAAAACACTTTTATAATGGTGTTCCATATATTGAACATGAAACAAGAACTTCTTAGCAATATATTTGATGAAAAAATAGTTATTATCTTATCTGAACTGCTTAAAAAAAGAGGAAGATTTTATTTGAGAGATTTATCTAGGGAAACGGGAGTTAGCTTGGCAACAACATATAGAATTATTCAGAAATTAAAAAATTCAAATATCGTTTATAAAGATGGAAGAGAAAAAATAGAATTTTATGAAATTAATAGAACATCGGATGAGTTTAAAATATTAAAACAAATATTTTTTGATAATGATCTTGAAAATTACTCAAAGATTAAAGAAAAACTAAAAAATAAATTTGAAAATAAATTTAAAATATATACAGATAAAAAAGATAAAAATAAAATAATAATAGTAAGCTCTTCAATACCGGAAGAATTCTTTATGAATATTAAGAAAGAATATACTGATTCAAATATATTGTATTTTAGCTCTTCGAAATTTTTAGAATTACAAAATGCTGATTTCATAAATTTAGAAAATTTAACCGAGGTTTAATTGAAGAAATCATTATAAAGAAAAATTAGAATAATCATATAAGGTAATTATAATGATTATAAATGAAGACTTTTTGAATAAAATAAGACAGAACTTTTCATTAAATTTGTATGAAGTTAAACTTTGGACAGCAATATTATCAAGAGGTATGTCGACGGCAGGAGAACTTAGCGATATAGCGGACGTCCCTCGTTCAAGAACTTATGACGTACTTGAAAGTCTTGAAAGAAAAGGATTTGTAATAGTCAAACCGGAAAAACCAATTAAATACTTAGCTATACCTCCAAACGAAGTTATAACTAGAGTTCATAAAAGAATAGAAAAAGATTTAGAAAAATTTTCAAAAAGGTTGGAAAAAATATCTAGCTCTCAATTAATGAATGATTTAACTGATCTATATAATCAAGGAATAGAGCCAATGCAAATAACTGATTTTTCAGGTGCATTAAAAGGAAGGCATAATATCTATGATCAACTCTCTTATGTAATTAAAAATGCTGAAAAATCAGTAGATATTATTACAAGTGAAGACGGTATTATTAGAAAATTGAAGTCATTGAGACCTACTCTTGAAAAGGCAATTTATAAGGGTATTAAAATTAGAATCATATCTCCAAAATTAAATAGATCTGATTTAAATTATGAATTAAATCCTGAAATTGAAATTAAAAATTTGCCGGATATAAAATCAAGATTTTGTATTGTAGATAATAAAAATGTTGTATTTATGTTAACTGATGACATGGAAACACACCCCTCTTATGACATAGGATTCTGGGTAAATTCTTCTTATTTTGGAAATACGTTGAAAGATTATTTTGATAAAACTTGGCATAAAGACTTAAACAATGAAATAAATAATTCTTTTGAAGATGAAATTCTTGATTAATCGAAGTTTTTATAAAGTCAGGTCAAAGCATCGACTATGAAAACCCTGATAGAATCTCTAATTAATGAAAAAAAACTATCTAAAAAGAAAATTGAATCACTTAAAAGAGAATGGTCTAGAAAAAATAATAAGAAAATGCCGTTAAATTCTGAAATATGGTCTAAATTAGATGATAATCAAAAAGAAAAATTAAGACCTTACTTAAATACAAAACCAGTTAGAAATATTGCAGGTGTATCTGTTATAGCAATAATGCCAAAACCAAATGGCTGTCCTGCAAGATGTACTTTTTGCCCGGAAGGTAAAAATGCGCCAAAATCTTATACCGGTTTTGAGCCATCCACAATGAGATCGATAAGAAACAACTATGATTCTTATAAAATTGTAAGTGAAAGAATTAAATCATTAAATAAAACTGGACATATAACTGATAAAAATGAATTAATAATACAGGGTGGAACTTTTCCTTCATACCCCTGGGATTATCAAAAAGAATTTGTTAAAGGAGCATTTGACGGATTTAATGGTTCAATATCTGAAAATCTTGGAGATGCAAAAAAAATAAATGAAACATCGGACAATCGTTGTATTGGTTTAACTATTGAAACAAGACCTGATTGGATATTTACAGATAAATTTCTAGAACT
>JAYPKL010000009.1:0-1755 GCA_038128845.1 Candidatus Woesearchaeota archaeon
CTCTAAGAGAATCTTCTTTATGTCTAATATAATCATTCCATATTTTTTCACCGAGAATAGTTTTTACATCTCTATACTTTTCTAAATGAAAATGCGGACGCTGTTTGAATTGTAGTTTATTAAATCTCGGATTCCATTTAATACAAATATTCTTTTCTGATTCGTGATAGACCCAGGCGTGTCCTCTATTTACAACTCTAATAACTGTCTTAGCTCTTTCTCTAACGTGTCTATCAACTGCGTTAATATCTGGAACTAAAATTAATAATATTTGATTACGGCTCCGGCAAGTCATTAATGTTTTGTTTAGATTTCTATTTTCTTTGCTCATAGCTTCTCTAGTATAAGCTCCAGTAATAGCACCTTCATCAATTAATTTTACATCTCCTGGACGTCCAGAAGCAAAAACATCTTTCTTTAATTTATCTAAACTGTAATAAGTTATTTTGTCAATTTCTAATTTATCATCTGTACCTACTATTTTATTTCTTGTTTTAATTATTAAGTCTGCTAGTAAAATTGCTAAAGTAGATTTACCAACTCCTTCTTTACCAACTATTAATATTGGATAATCAAAATCTAATTTTAAAGTATCTACTAACATATCCGGAATAAAGTAATTCCTTATTCCAGATAATTCTTTAGCTGTATAGTTATCAAAACTCATATAGCTCTATATTCCTCCTTAAAGTCTGCTGTAAATGGATTATTCATTTCTCTTTTTACATTCATATCAGAATAACCTAGCAATTCAATTAGAGTAACATATTTTTGATAAAATTCCAAAAACAATTCTTTATTTTGTAGAAGTTCTTTATTATTATATTTTAAAATACTGTCAATTCCGTTTACGTCTTTATTATCTTTTACAATAGATAGTTTCGGAAGTAAAGTAACAATTGGTAATACATAAGGTAAGTCATAAACTTTTGATAAGTCATCTGGAGTAAAATTATCCCCCTTAGATTTTAACGCCAGATATATTACAAACCTTTCTTGTATTTCAAACATTTTTTCTAAAATTGTTTTTTTATAATACCCGTAATGTCCGTAAGCGAAATAATCTTCCGAAGAATTATTATTCATTATTATTTTCCTCCACTATTATTTTACCTAGTTTAACATAGAGAGGATTAGGTTCATATCCAAGTTTCATACATCTATTAACTATAGGTCTTATTGTTTTTTCAAAAGTTTCTAATGCCTTATCAAAAAGTTTCTGTAATTCTTTATCTGAAATATCTTGATAATCAGATTTAACTATAGTTCTAAAATCATTATTGATATGAGATAATTTTCTACTTATACTTACAACTCTATCCCTATTACTTCTTACTCTTTTTAGATTCTTTAATCTTTCAAATTTCTTATCTAATTCAGGAATTGGTTTAAAGATATGTTCATGTCCTTTCTTTATTTTAAACAAATTATTCATTTATTATAGACCTCCTTATTATTCGCAATAAACATTTGTCTAGCTAATTCATTTAGTTTCCTAAACTTTCTTCGTAAGTATTGTTTACGATAACGAATCATAGTCAACTGTTTATCGTTTAAATGAAAACTATCACTTTTATCTCTGGACTTCTGGTCATATATTCTGTACATAGTACCGAGATAGTACGGATTATTATTTTCTTTTACATAATCTTTCATTTTTTGAAGAATTGGATTAAGTTCATCATCTAATTCTTTTTGAGCTTCTTGAGCAGTACTCAATAAATTTGGAATAACTAAATCTTCAAGATTATTTAG
>JAYPKL010000010.1:0-1067 GCA_038128845.1 Candidatus Woesearchaeota archaeon
AAATAATGTGGTCGACCAGGTTTTACCTCTTTTGGAGCAAATGACCATTTAACTCCTGTTGGAAATCCAGCTCCCCCACGGCCCCGAAGTTCAGAAAGTTTTACTTCGTTAATGATCCAATCTTTTCCTTTTGCGATAATCTCTTTAGTATCTTTCCAATCACCTCGAGCTTTTGCAGATTTAATATCTCGACCAAAGTCTCCATACAAATTTGTAAATATTCTATCTTTATCCTGAAGCATTTAATTCTTAACTAAGGTTAATCGTTTGTTAGGTTCAAAACCTACTCGACCTTTTTGTGATCCTGGTTTTGGTAATTTATCGTTTTTAATTCCTTCAAAAATTTTAGTTGCTGTCTCTTCAGTTAGATCTTCGTAAAAATCATCATTGATTTGCATCATCGGAGCACTCACGCATGCACCTAAACATTCAACTTCAATCCAAGATGCTTTTTTATCATCGCTTAACTTTCCTTCTTTTTCTGAAATATGTTTTTTACAAAGGTTTACAATTTTTCCTGATCCTCTGATCATACATGGAGATGTTGTGCAAACTTGTACAAAATATTTTCCAACGGGCGCTAAATTGTACATCGTGTAAAAAGTTGCAACTTCATAAACTTTTATGTACGGAACTTCTAAAATCTCACCTATTTTTTTAATCGCTGCATTTGGAATCCAGTTATCATGCTGTCTTTGCGCTAGATCTAAAAGTGGCATCACTGCACTCTTTTTTCGCTCCGTTGGATATTTTTTTAAAATTTCCTGACTTCTTTTAAGATTAGCTGCGTTAAATTCAAATGTAGCCGGTTGATCTTTTGCAACGTGTTTTCCACTCATCGATCAATCTCCCCAAAAACAATATCCATTGAGCCAAGTACAGCAGGAACATCTGCTAACATATGACCCTTCACCACGTAATCCATTGCTTGCAAGTGTGCAAAACCAGGGGCTTTAATTTTGCATCGGTAAGGTTTATTGGAACCATCTGCAATTAAATAAACTCCAAATTCTCCTTTTGGTGCTTCAACAGCCGCATACACTTCCCCTTTAGGAACATGATAACCT
>JAYPKL010000010.1:1077-1549 GCA_038128845.1 Candidatus Woesearchaeota archaeon
TTAAAGTGATGAATTAAAGCCTCCATTGATTTTTTCATGGCCGCTCTTGATGGAGGTGATACTTTTCCATCCGTTGTCATTACAGGACCCTCTGGAAGATTTTTTAAAGCATCAATAATAATTTTTGTACTCTCACGCATCTCTTCAATTCTGCAAAGATAACGATCATAACAATCTCCATTTTTTCCGATTGGAATTTTAAATTTAAATTGATCATAAACTTCATAAGGTTGTGATCTTCTAAGATCCCAAGCAATTCCAGATCCTCTTAGCATCACACCAGAAAATCCGTGAGCGACCGCATCTTGTGGACTTACAATACCAATATCAACATTTCTTTGTTTAAAGATTCTATTATCCGTTAATAGATTTTCTAAATCATCAATTACTTTTGGAAAATTTTTACAAAATTCTAAAATATCTTCTTTAAGTCCAACTGGAAAATCTTGGTGCACACCCCCCGGTCTAAAAT